>CALWZV010000014.1 GCA_944386115.1 uncultured Clostridia bacterium | reverse complement strand
TTTTTGTTCCTTACTTTTCTTGTAAGGAACGATTTTTATTATACTATCCTTTACTTCTTTTGTCAACACCTTTTTTGAAAGTTTTTTAACTTTTTAAGAGAACAAAATTAAAACTAGTATTTAGGTGTTTTTTATTTTAGTATAGGCTTATACTAATTTCTATCTTTTGTTATCAATTACTATTTTAGTTTAACATCTTTATACATCTTTGTCAACAGGAATTTTATGGTTTTTTGTTATAATTCCACCACCTAATACTATATTATTATCATAAAAAACTATAGATTGTCCCTCAGTAACTGCTCTTTGAGGTTCTTCAAATTCTACCTTATATAAATTCTCACTTATTTTGTATAAAATTGCATTTGATTCTTTACTTAAATATCTTATTTTAGCTGTTATATTAATACTATCTTTTTGCATATTGTTTGGTATTAAAAAATTAATATCTGTGCAATACACTTCTTTAGAATATAATTCTTCTTCTTTACCGAACTTTTAATTCATTATTATTTACATCAATTCCAATTACATATAATGGCTCCTTATAGGTAATACCGTATTCCTTTTCTTTGTCCTATTGTATAATTTATTAATCCATTGTGTTTTCCAATAACTTCCCCATCACTTTTTATTATATTTCCCTCATTCATTTTTATATTTCCATTATTTATTAAGAATTCTTTATAATTCCCATTTGGTATAAAACAAATATCTTGACTTTCACTTTTTTTGTATATTTCTAATTTTACATTGTTTCTATTTTCATATTCTTTCATTATTTGTCTTATTTCTTCTTTATTTTTAAAATCTGAAAGAGGAAATATTATTTTAGGCAATATTTCCTTTTTTATCCCATATAAGACATATGATTGATCTTTTCTTTCAGAATTTGATTTTTTTAGTACAATTGATTTATATTTTTCTTCATATTCTGTTTTAGCATAATGTCCTGTTGCTATATATTCACAGCCAAGTTCACAAGCTTTTTTATAAAACAAATCAAATTTAAAATATTTATTACATTGTATACAAGGATTTGGAGTTCTTCCATTTTTATAATTTTCAGCAAAATCCTCTATTACTTTTTCCTTAAATTCAATTGTAAAATCGAAAACATGGTGAGGGATCTTAAGTATATCGCAAATATTTTTTGCTTCATCTTGTATGTTATTTTCCTTTTCCCACAATTTCATTGTAGCTCCTATAACTTCATAGCCTTGCTTTTTTAACAGTATCGCAGCTACTGAGCTATCTACCCCTCCACTCATTCCAAGCAATACTTTTTCTTTCATTTATTTTTCCTCATCTAAATCCAATTTAATGTGTACTTCTTTTAATTGTTCATCACTTACTTTTCCAGGTGCTCTCATTAATAAGTCTCTTGCCTTTTTGTTTTTAGGAAATGCTATTACCTCTCTTAAGTTTTCTTCTCCTGCAATAAGCATTACTATTCTATCTAAACCGGGAGCAGCTCCTGCATGTGGAGGTGTTCCATATTGAAAAGCATTGTATAGACCACCAAATTTATTTTTTACATCTTCTTCTGTATATCCTGCTATTTCAAAAGCTTTTACCATAAGTTCTGGATCATGGTTCCTTACTGCTCCTGAAGAAATTTCATATCCATTACAAACCAAGTCATATTGATATGCTAATATTTCTAATGGATTTTTATTTATCAAGCTATCCATTCCACCTTGTGGCATTGAAAATGGGTTATGATTAAAATCTATTTTTCCATCATCTGTTAGTTCATACATTGGGAAATCTACTATAAAGCAAAATTCAAAACAATCTTTTTTTATTAAATCCATCTTTCTTCCTAATTCTATCCTTAATACTCCTGCAATTTTTTGAGACTCTTCTTTTTCATCTGCTATAAAAAATATTGTATCTCCTATATTAGCACCAGTAGTTTTTATAAGTTCTTCTGAATTTTGTATAAATTTTGATATTCCTGCTGTTAAAGTGTTATTCTCTTCAACTTTTACATATGCTAAGCCTTTTCCTCCTATTTCATCTGTAACATATTTTGTTAATTCATCGAAAAATTTTCTAGATTTTTCATTACATTTTGGTGCAACTATAGCTTGAATTGTTTTGTTTTTAAATCCATTGAATTCTGTATTTTTAAAACAGTCTGTTACATCTTTTATAATTAATGGATTTCGTAAGTCCGGTTTGTCTGTTCCGTATTTTTCCATTGCTTCTTTGTATGATATTCTTCTAAATGGCACACTACTTATTTCACAATTTGTATGTTTTTTAAATGTGTGTGATATTACTGTTTCTATAACTTTAAATACATCTTCTTGTGTTGCAAAACTCATTTCGAAATCTAATTGATAAAATTCTCCGTGGTGACCTATCTGCTCTTGGATCTTCATCCCTAAAGCATGGCGCTATCTGATAATATTTATTAAACCCAGAAACCATCAATAATTGTTTAAACTGTTGAGGTGCTTGTGGTAGTGCATAAAATTCACCTGGATTTATTCTACTAGGAACCAAAAAGTCTCTTGCTCCTTCTGGTGATGAACTTGTAAGTATTGGAGTTTGGATCTCGGTAAATCCTAGTTCATCCATTTTATCTCTTAATGTTTTCATTACTTTTGATCTAAGTAAAATATTATCATGTATTCTTTTATTTCTTAAATCTAAATATCTATATTCTAATCTTAAATCTTCTCTTGCATTTTCTTTTTCTGAATTAATTTCAAAAGGTAAAACATTTTTGCATTTCCCTAATATTTCTATTTTTTCACTTAAAACTTCTATTTCGCCTGTTGGTATTTTATGGTTTTTGCTTTCTCTTTCTACAACTTTTCCTTCTACTTTTATAACAGTTTCTGTATTTAGTTCAATATCTTCAGAAACTACAATTTGTGTTATTCCGAACTCATCTCTTAAATCTATGAATTTCATTGCTCCTAAGTCTCTTATTCTTTGTACCCAACCAGATAATTTTACATTTTCTCCTACGTTTTTTATTGTTAGTTCCCCCAATGTGTGTGTTCTATATTCATTCATAAGATTTTCATTCCCTTCTTTTTTTCATATTATTTTATACTATTTTTTAATAAAAGTCTATAAGTTCTTGAAAAATGAAGTATATTCTTATATAATATGTAAAACATAATATATGGAGGTAAGTTATGGAAACTTTAACAATAAAAGATTTATTTAAAGATCCAGATAAGTTTTCAAATAAACAATTAACTGTTTCTGGTTGGATAAAAACTATTAGAGATTCAAAAACATTTGGTTTTATAGAATTAAATGATGGCTCATTTTTTAACAATGTGCAAGTCGTTTTTGATAATAAATTAGAAAATTTTACAGACATATGCAAACTAACTCTTAGCTCAGCAATAACTGTTGTTGGAAAGTTTATTCTTACACCTGATGCAAAACAACCTTTTGAAATAAAAGCACTAGAAATAAAAATTGATTCTGTTTCTAGCCCTGATTATCCGCTTCAGAAAAAGAGACATTCTTTTGAATATTTAAGAACTATTTCTCATTTGCGTCCTAGAACAAATACATTTAATGCAACATTTAGAGTAAGATCTGTATTATCTTATGCTATACACAAATTTTTCTGGGAAAGAAACTTCGTTTATGTTCATACACCTATAATTACATCAAGTGATGCAGAAGGTGCTGGTGAAATGTTTAATGTTACAACTCTTGAACTAGAAAATGTTCCTAAAGATTCAAATAAAAAAGTAGATTATTCAAAAGACTTTTTTGGTAAACCTGCCCATCTAACTGTTAGCGGTCAATTAAATGTTGAAACTTTTGCTCATGCTTTTAGAAATGTATATACATTTGGACCAACTTTTAGAGCAGAAAATTCAAATACGGTAAAACACGCTTCTGAGTTTTGGATGATAGAACCAGAAATTTGTTTTGCAGATTTAAAAGATGATATGTATTTAGCTGAGGAAATGCTTAAATATATTATATCATTTGTTTTAGTAAATGCCCCTGAAGAAATGAATTTCTTTAATTCTTTTGTTGATAAGACATTATTCGAAAAATTGCATAATGTTGTAAACTCAGAATTTGGTAGAATAACCTATACAGAAGCCATAAAAGAACTAGAAAAAAATAATAATAATTTTGAATATCCTGTTAAATGGGGAACTGATATACAAACAGAACATGAAAGATATTTAAGTGAAGTTGTATTTAAAAAACCTGTTTTTGTAACAGATTATCCAAAAGAAATTAAAGCATTTTATATGAAACAAAATCCTGATGGAAAAACAGTTGCTGCAGTCGACTTATTAGCACCAGGAATAGGTGAAATTATTGGTGGTAGTCAAAGAGAAGAAAATATTGAAATATTAGAAAAAAGAATGGCAGAACTAGGATTGCCAAAAGAAGATTATTGGTGGTACTTAGATTTGAGAAAATATGGCAGTGTAAAACATGCAGGGTTTGGTCTTGGGTTTGAAAGAATGATGATGTACTTAACAGGTATGCAAAATATACGTGATGTTATTCCATTCCCTAGAACACCTAAAAATTGTGATTTTTAATATATAAAAAAGAAAGCAAATTAAAAATTGCTTTCTTTTTTATTCATATATATTTTCTTCTAATATTGCCTTCCCCAAATAACCATGTGTTTTGCTTCTTCGCCACAACATACACAAGTTTTTCCTATGTTTTCCTGTTCAAATGGAATACATCTTGAATGTGCTCCTGTTAATTCTTTTATTTTTTCTTCACACTCTGTTCTTCCACACCACATTGTTTTTATATAACCTTGGTTTTGCTCTATATTTTTTTCAAACTCTGTTAAATCATGTGCAATGTTTGTTCTTTCCTTTACTCTTTTTGCACATTCATTATACATATTTATTTGAATATTTTTTAACAATTCTTCTATTTTTTCTTCTAAATTATTTAGCTCTACAATTGTTTTTTCTAAAGTATCTCTTCTTACTAAAACACATGTATTATTTTCAATATCTCTTGGTCCTATTTCTAATCTAATAGGAACTCCTCTTAATTCCCAATCATTAAATTTATAACCTGTTGTATAATTATCTCTTAAATCTAATTTTGTTCTATATTTTTTGTTTAGCTCTTCATAAATATTTTGTGATTTTTCCAAAACATTTTCTTTATGAGCTGCAATTGGTATAATTACTACTTGTATAGGAGCTAACTTAGGAGGTAGTTTTAATCCTCTATTATCACCATGTGCCATAATAACTCCTCCAATTAAACGTGTGCTTATTCCCCAAGATGTTTGATATGGATATTCATCTTTTCCATCTCTATTTTGAAATTTTATATTAAATGCTTTCGTAAAATTTTGTCCAAAATAATGACTTGTTCCTGCTTGAAGTGCTCTTCCATCATGCATTAATATTTCAACAGTATATGTATCTTCTGCTCCAGCAAATTTTTCCTTTTCTGTTTTTTTACCTTTCAAGACTGGAACAGCTAATAATTCTTCAACTACATTTCCATATATATCTAGCATTCTCCTTGTAAGACTCTCCGCTTCTTCTTTTGTTTCGTGAATAGTATGTCCCTCTTGCCACAAAAACTCTCTGCTTCTTAAAAAAGGCCTTGTTTCCTTCTCCCATCTTATTACATTACACCATTGATTATACTTTATAGGCAAATCTCTCCATGAATTTAAGTCTTTTTCAAATTGCATACAAAATATTGTTTCAGATGTTGGTCTTATGCAAAGCTTTTCTTCTAATTTTTCTGTTCCCCCTTGTGTAACCCATGCCACTTCTGGTGCAAATCCTTCTACATGTTCTTTCTCTTTATTTAATAAACTCTCAGGTATTAATGAAGGAAAATATACATTCTGTATCCCTTGCTCTTTAAACTTTTTATCTGCATATTGTTGTATATTCTCCCAAATACTATATCCATATGGTTTTATCGCAATAAAACCTTTTGCTCCCGTATAATCTGCTAAATCAGCTTTTACTACAATGTCTGTATACCATTTAGCAAAATCTTCTTCTATATTAGTTATTTCTTTTACAAATTCTTTATTATTCAACTTAAAATCACCCTTCTTCATGTTTAATATTTTCTTTTTCCTCTATCACATCATCTATAACGATTTGTTCATTTTCATCTATTTTATATTTAGGTAGTTCTGGCAAATCATCTAAAGTAGACATTCCAAAAGTTTTTAAAAATTCATCTGTTGTTTCATACATTGTTGGTTTCCCTGGTGCATCAGATTTTCCAGATTCTTTTATTAGATTATACTCTAAAAGTCTATATATTGTGCCATCTGAATTTACTCCACGTACTTGTTCAATTTCAGCCCTTGTTATTTTGGGATTATATGCTATTATAGATAATGTTTCTATAGCCGCATTTGATAAATTCGGCTTTGTTCTGTTATCAAGTATTTCACATATATACCCATTATATTCTGGTTTTGTACATATCTGATATCCGTCATTTACTTTTATTATCTCTATACCCCTTTCGGGTGAATTATATTCACTTCTCATATTTTCCACAATATTTTCTATATCATTTGGTGTTAGTTCTAATATTGCAGATAATTCTAGTATCTTTACAATTCTTCCACTCGCAAATAATATAGCTTCAATTATTGCTTTTGCCTTTTCAATCTCCAATTTTAATCTTCCTTTTATTTTATAAATTAATAGTTATATTATTACATTTTTTCCCTTTTATGTCAATAATTCTTGTAATATTTATACATATATGCTAATATATAAATATAATTATTATGTGAGGTAAATATTATGTCTAATAAAGGGAAAGATATTAAAGTAATTTCTGGTGATGGTAGTAACCTAGAAATGTCTAAAGTATATGATCATATTTCATCTTTGAAACCAAGTTCTAAAAATAATAAGAAAAAAGTAGTAATTCCAAATGATAAAAAGAATAAATAAATATTAATTTTCATTAAGCGTTATATATCCATCATTAACGCCTATAAAGTATACCTTTTCAAAAGTATTTATGTTATTTTTTATTATATTCATTTCTTCTTTTGTAAATATATTCTTATTATCTTTTAGTCTTTCTAAAAATATATTATCCATATATGTTCTCCTTAGTACATTTTACTTGCAGACAAAAATAGCATAGTATAATACTATGCCTACTTTTTATAGGGTAATATTATACTTTATTAGCATCAAAAAATAAAACTATGCCTACTTGATATTTTATCAAAATGCTAATGATAAGAGGTAGAGTAATTTTGGGCAATTTCAGTACCATCTTTCATTAATACAATATTTCCCTTTTATGTAATTTTATTTTTTCAAAAACTGTTTAAGAGTACATAAAAAATCGAGGATAAGATTATAAAAATAAAACTCTAATCCTCGACATTTTTAAGTGGTAGCGAAGAGTGGACTTGAACCACCGACCTGACGGGTATGAACCGTATGCTCTAGCCAACTGAGCTACTTCGCCATGAACAAGTAATATTATAATTAATTTTATTACTTTTGTCAACTATAATTTTAAATATTACTGTTTAATATTAATTATTTATCTTTCCTGTTCTTCTTTTTCTATTTTTTTGCCTTTTACAGGTCTTGGAGGTCTTGTTTTATTTTCTTCTCTCTCTTTTACTTTAGTTCTTCCTTTAAGATAAATTCCATGACCACCAGTTCTTGTTTGCTCATGTATATTTTCCACATTTTCTGATTCTTTACGTACTTTTTTCTGTTCTTCCTCTATAGCCATTAAATCTTTAGATATTTCTTCATCTGTCATAGTATCTTCTTTTGATGAAAAACTATTTTTAAATTCTCTTATTGCATTTAACAAATCTCTTGTTACACCCATATATTTATCAAATTATTATGGTTATATAATAACCTGTTTACCTATATTATTTTGATATAAAATTAATCCCTGGTAAACTAAATTTGATTTTCACCTCTTTTCACTATAATACTAACTAATCTTTATGTTACCATAATTTGGACATTTTGTCAACTTGTTAATTCATATAATCTCTTAGTCTTTTGCTTCTACTAGGATGACGTAATTTTCTCAATGCTTTTGCTTCTATTTGTCTTATTCTTTCTCTTGTAACCATAAACTCTCTTCCAACTTCTTCAAGTGTTCTTGCTTTTCCATCTTCTAATCCAAATCTTAGCTTTAATACTTTTGCTTCTCTTGGAGTTAATGTATGCATAACATCTTCTAGTTGTTCTCTTAGTAATGTATATGATGCAGAATCATGTGGTGCAGGACTATCATCATCTGGTATAAAGTCTCCTAAATGGCTATCATCCTCTTCTCCTATTGGAGTTTCCAATGAAACAGGATCTTGTGCTATTTTTTGTATTTCTACAACTTTTTCTACAGGCAATTCCATTTCCTTTGCAATTTCTTCTGTACTTGGTTCACGCCCTAATTGTTGTAACAAATGTCTTGATGTTCTTATTAATCTATTAATAGTTTCTACCATGTGTACTGGTATTCTTATTGTTCTTGCTTGGTCTGCTATTGCTCTTGTTATAGCTTGTCTTATCCACCATGTTGCATATGTGCTAAATTTATACCCTTTTCTATAATCAAATTTTTCTACTGCTTTTATTAGTCCCATATTTCCTTCTTGAATTAAGTCTAAAAATAGCATGCCTCTTCCAACATATTTTTTTGCAATACTAACAACTAATCTTAAGTTTGCCTCTACCAACCTCTTTTTAGCTTCTTCATCTCCATCTAATACTCTTTTGGCTAGCTCCAATTCCTCATCATATGTTAAAAGTGGAATTCTTCCAATTTCTCTTAAATACATTCTAACAGGGTCATCTATATTTATACCATCAAAATTGGCAATATCCATATCTTCTAATTTTATTTCTTCAACTTCTTGTAAGTCTTCTAAGTCTGGTTCATCTATATCATCTTTCAAAACATCTACACCAAATTCTTCAAAAGCATCAAATACTTTATCTATTTGATCTGGGTTTATATCTCCTAATTCTGTTGCAAGTTCTCCATATGTTATTTCACCTTTTTCTTTTGCTTTTTGCAAAATGTTTTTTACTTTTTCATTTGTAACACTCTCATCTTTTAATTTTTCATCATTACTATCATTTTTTTCACCATTAATATTTTTGCTTTCAACAGTCTCAGTATTATTAAGTTCTTCATCTTTTTTAGATTTTTTCATTATAAAACCCCCTATAATTTTTTCAATTCTCTGTTTATATTCATTACTTCTTTTAGTAATTCTGTTTTTTCTTCCGGAGAAATTGTTTTATTGTTAATTTTCTCCATAATTTCTTCTTTTTTATTTCTTAGCTTTTCTTCTTTGTATTTATTTATAATATCTTCTATTGCTTTATCTACATTAATTATTTCATAATCACCTGCAAGAATTTCTGTTAAATGATTAATTAAATCCTGATCCTCAAATAAATTTAATACATTATTACTATTAATATCTCCTTTTTGGAATTCTTCATACAGCTTTCTTAATATCTTCTGATTTTGGACAAGTTTTAAGTCTTCAGGCTTAATTATATCTTTTATTCTTCCATATGCATTATTGTTTATAATTAATGAAATTATCATGTTTTCCCTTTTTAAGTCTTCTTTTGGCATAGAATCGTCTTGTTTTTTTGCCTTGATAATTGTTCTTTTTTCTAAAATATTGGAATTTACATTATTTATTTTTTCAGATTGTTTATTCACTTCTGCATATATTGCTTCTTTAGAAATTTTATATTCATTAGATATTTTATCAATGTATATTTCTTTTTCAATTTCATTATCTACACTAGCTAGGACTTTGGCTATTTCATTTAAAAATCTTATTTTGTCATTTATATTTTCCAAATCTAAGTCTTTAGATAATATTTTGATTTTAAATTCAATTAAAGAAATTGCTTTTTCTACTATTATATTAAATCTTCCACTCCCATATTTTACAACAAATTCATCTGGATCTTTAGCACCTTCTATTTGCAAAACTCTTACATCACAGCCAAGATTCTGTAATATTTCTAATCCTCTTATTGTTGCAGCTTGTCCTGCACCATCTGAATCATACCCAATAACTATTTTTTGTGAATATTTTCTAAGTAATCTTCCTTGAGCCTCTGTTAATGCTGTTCCAAGTGATGCCACAACATTTGTTATTCCTCTTTGAAATAATGAAACTGCATCCATATATCCTTCTACAATTATAATTTCATCTAGTTTATTTTGTTTTGCAACATTTAGTCCATATAAATTTCTTCCTTTAGAATATACTAAGTTTTCTGATGAATTTATATACTTTGGTTTCGAATCATCCAAAACTCTTCCTCCAAAAGCAATTACTTTTCCTTTAACATCTTGTATTGGGAACATTAATCTTTTCCTAAATCTGTCGATGTATGTTCCTTCATCTGTTTTACTTACAAGTCCAGATGCTAGAATATCTTCTTCTTTAAATCCTTCTTTTATCAGAGCTTTGTATAGTTCGTTATATGTAGTTGAATATCCTATTAAAAAGGATTTTAAAGTTTTGTTGTCCAATTTTCTGAGTTTTATATATTCCTGTGCTTGTTTTGATGTTGGTTTGTATAAATTCTCATGGAAAAATTTTGCTGTATATTCATTAATTTTATATATATTTGATTTTATATTTTGTTTTTTATTATCTTCGTAAGAATTGTTATCTGGTAATGGAATTCCAGCTCTTTCTGCTAGTAATTCTAGAGTTTCTTTAAAATCTATATTTTCTATCTTACTAATAAAATGTATTACATTTCCTCCAACTCCACATCCAAAGCAATGAAATATTTGCTTATCTGGCGAAACTGAAAATGATGGTGATTTTTCTTTATGAAATGGACATAATCCGAAAAAATTTCTGCCACTTCTTTTCAGTACAACATATTGAGATATTACATCAACTATATCATTTGAACTTCTAATTTCTTCTATTAAATCTTCATTATAAAAAACCATTTTATTACCTTTTATTTTATAAAAAATGAGGTTTTACATTTAGTTTCTACCTCTTATTTCCTATATATATTATAATTCGACGCTTTAATTTCAAATCCTTCTTGTTTTTGTCTACATATTATGTTATTTTCAGTGCTGAATAAAAATACCTTAAAATATTTTTTTATCTTAAGGTATTTCATATAATATCATAATAATTCTAATTGTCTGATGTACCTGTGCTATCAAATGGGATAAATTTTTTAACTGTTTGACTTTCTGTTTTTGGCTTATATGCTTCAAATGATGTATTAATTTTATCATCAACCATTGTTTCTACTTCATCTTTACTTAAATTTTGTGCTAAAACTAATTCACTCACTAGTATTTGTTTAGCATTAAGTAACATTTTCTTTTCACCTGTTGATAATCCCTTTTCTTTTTGTTTGAAACTTAAATTTCTAACTATATCAGCTATTTCATAGATATCTCCACTTTTTAGTCTATCCATATTGTCTCTATATCTTTTATTCCAATTCATGGACATTTCTGTACTATCATGTTCTAACACATTTATTACTTTTGAAGCAGACTCTTTGTCTATAATGTTTCTCACACCTACTTCTTCTGCTTTTGCTGTTGGTACCATAACTTTTACTTCCCCAGGCATCTTTAGTATGTAATATGATTGCTTTTCTCCTAATACATCTTTTTCTTCAATTGCTTCAATCTTTCCTGCTCCATGCATTGGATAAAAAATACTGTCACCTACATTAAACATATAATCCACTCCCTTTATTATGCAATTATTGGTAAATTTAATTTTTTACAACAATTGTATTATAGCATAAATTGGGGAAAAAGTCAATTATACTTTTATATGCTTGTAGAGCCGAAACCTCCCTTTCTCTCGCTATTTGCGCTGTCTGTGTCAGTTATAAAATATTTATGGAATATTCCTTGTCCTATTCTTTCACCTTTTTTTATCTCAATGTCGCAATCTTTAATATTAAAAAAAGAAAACATAATATGGCCATCATTATCTTCATTTCCATAATAATCTTTGTCTACTATTCCAACTCCATTTGCCATAACTAAACCTTTTTTACCTGGATTAGAACTTCTGTTACAAATCATTAAATATTCATCATCTTCCATATATGCTTTTATTCCTGTTTTTACAAGTGTAGGTTTTTGGCCTAATTTAAATGCAGGAATTATACAATCTTCTGCTGCCTCAAAATCATATCCTGCAGAGTATTTTGTTTTTCTTTCTGGTAAATTAATTCCCATATTTTCATATCCTTTTGCAATTTCAAAACCACGCTTTTTGCTCATTATTTATCACATTCCTTTCTGTTTTTGATTATATATATATTCTTTTTATGTGTCAACTTTTATTGTCATATTTTCTTGTATTTTCATATTATAAAATAGAAGGGATGGATAAAATGACTTTAGATGAATTACAAATAAATAAAACTGCACATATTAATAAATTAAATTGTACTGGCGATATTAGGCGAAGACTTTTAGATCTAGGTATTATACCTAATACAGTTATTACTCCAGTTATGTCAAGTTTGTTTGGTGACATTAGAGCTTACGAAGTTAGAGGAACAGTTATAGCTTTTAGGAAAAATGATGCTAAAAATATAGAAGTTCATTTGTAACCTTTTTTCTTTCTTTTTAATAGATTATATTATCTATTTTATGGAGGTATTTTTATGGGACTTTCCAGAAATTCAACTGGTTCAAACCTATTAAAAAATAATAAAAGGGCATTAAATTCAAATTATAATTATGTTGTAGGCTTAGCGCGGAAATCCTAATGTTCGGTAAAAGCACTATTTTTAATAACTTAACTCGGATTACATCAGCATACAGGAAATTGGCCCGGGAAAACTGTTGAAAACGCCTCTGGATTTTGCAATTTTAACAGTAATAGGTTTCTTCTAGTAGATTTACCAGGTACATATTCTTTACTTTCTAATTCTCAAGAAGAAGAAATTGCACGAAATTACATTTGTTTTGATAATCCAGATTGTATGATTGTTGTTGTTGATGCTACTTGTTTAGAAAGAAATCTTAATTTAGTTTTTCAGATTTTAGAAATCTCTAAAAAAGTAGTTGTTTGTGTAAATCTATTAGATGAAGCAAAAAAGAAAGGTATAAATGTAGATTTAAATAAGTTACAAAAACTTTTAGGTGTTCCTGTTGTTGGTACTATTGCAAGGAGAAAGAAAACTTTAAAAAATCTAATGCAAACTGTTTTAGATGTATGTTCAAATAAATTTATTTGCAAACCACGAATTATTAATTATAGTTCAAAAATAGAAGAAGCTGTTTCATCAATTCAATCTTTTTTACCTAATAACATACGTGCAAATCATAGATGGGTTAGTTTAAAATTCCTAGAAGGAAATACCAAACTATTAGAATTATTGGAAGATAAATATAATTTTAAGATCAAAGACATTAAATTTAAAATTGATGATATTAAAAGTAATCTACCAAGTAACATAAAGGACATGATAGTTGAAAATATAATGAAAGAATCAGAACAAATCTGTAAAGATGTAGTTAAATTTAGTAATACTAAATATAGGGAATTTGATAGAAAAATAGATAAAATTGTAACATCAAAATTATATGGCATACCTTTAATGCTTGCTTTACTTGCGATGATATTTTGGATTACAATTACTTTAGCAAATTATCCTTCTGAATTGCTTTCTAATTTTTTCGGATTTATTGAATGGAAATTATTATTGATATTTAATAATTTAAATTCTCCAGACTGGCTAACAGAGATATGTGTTCTAGGAATTTATAGAACACTATCATGGGTTGTGTCTGTTATGTTACCCCCTATGGCAATCTTTTTCCCTTTATTTACAATATTAGAAGATTTAGGTCTTCTCCCAAGAATTGCTTTTAATTTAGACACTTTTTTCAAAAAAGCTTGTACAACCGGCAAACAAGCATTAACCATGTGTATGGGCTTTGGTTGTAATGCAGCTCGGTGTTACAGGTTGTAGAATAATTGATTCTCCAAGGGAAAGACTTATTGCAATTCTTACAAATGTATTTGTACCATGTAATGGAAGATTTCCTTTTTTAATAACAATTTCAACTATATTCTGTAGCAGTATTTTGGGAATATATAATTCTTCTTTTATTGCAACTATATCAGTTATTATTGTTGTTATTATTGGAATTTTTGTTACATTTATAATTTCCAAAATTCTTTCTAATACTCTTTTAAAGGGATTTCCTTCTTCTTTTGTTCTTGAATTACCACCTTATAGGAAACCGCAAATTGGTAAAATTTTTATAAGATCTATATTTGACAGAACATTATTTGTTTTAGGGCGTGCAATTTTAATTGCAATTCCAGCTGGAATTGTTATTTGGATTTTTGCAAATATATATATTGGTGACATTAGTATTTTAACTCATGTAGCAAATTTCTTAGATCCTTTTGCAAATCTTATGGGCTTAGATGGATATATTCTTACCGCTTTTATTTTAGGGCTTCCTGCAAATGAAATAGTACTTCCAATTATTTTAATGAGTTATTTGTCTCATGGTAGTTTAATTGAAGTAAGTGATATTTCAGCTATTGGTGAAATATTAATTCAAAACGGGTGGACATTTTTAACAGCAATTAATGTAATGCTATTTTCATTAATGCACTTTCCATGTAGCACAACACTTCTAACAATAAAAAAGGAAACTGGAAAGTGGAAATGGGCCATATTAAGTTTTATTATCCCAACCATTTGTGGCATAATTGTTTGTATGTTTACAACATTAATGTGGAATATTTTCCATTTAATATAAAATTTTAGCTTGTTTTTGTTAATAAAAATCCAAAATAAAAGACATCTAGTAAAAATTAGATGTCTTTTATTTTAATTTGGAATTCCTTTATTCTCCTTTTCTTAAGCTTGCTGATATTGTTTCAATTGTTTCTTTTAAATCTTCATAATTATCTTGTAATGTTCCAACTGTTAATGCATATACTGTGTTATCCTCTTTTATAATAGTTTGTAAAATACTAACAGTATTATCTTCATCAGATTTTGCAACATAAGATAATTGATAAGCTTCTCTTCCATTCAAATTAATTTTTTCTTGATTAATATCTCCTTCAACTGTTAATTGAGATTTTACTTGTATTTTAGCAGCTTCTATATATCCATCAAATGAAATTGAGCTTGGAATTTCTTCTTTTACTATTCCTGCACTTGTTCCAGTTCCATTATTATCTAAAAACAAAGGTGTATCATCTGTTCCTACAGATACCCATGTGTCTGGGTATGAAAATTGTATATTGTCATCTCCATATGTATATGTTGTATATCCTTCTGTTTCTGCTGTAATCTCACTATTTACAACTGGAATATTTTCTTCTTCTGTAGAATTAACAGACTCTTCTTGATTATTAGATGGTGTTTGAACATTTTCTTCTTTATCCATACAGCCTGTTAAAAGTAATGCAGATAATAATAGTGCTACTAGTACTACTAGCATTGTTTTTAATTTAGTTTTCATGTTTTATTTCCCCTTTCTTTATTATATTGGTAATTATATCATAAATTTATATAATTGTACCAAATAAATCATATATTTTTTCTTTTTTTATTTTACAATTTACAAAATTGCCTTCTAAATTCTCTTCTTTCTTTTCTATAAATAATATTCCGTCTGTCTCTGGTATATCCATATAAGTTCTTGCAATATAGTATCTACCATCATTTGATGTTCCCTCTATTAATGCTTTATATGTTTTTCCAATTTTATTTTGAGATTTTAGTTTTGAGATTTCATTTTGCAAACTCATGATTTTATTATATCTACTTTTTTTAGTCATTGGATGTATTTGATTATCTAATTTTTCAGCAGGTGTTCCTTCTTCTTTAGAATACATGAACACTCCCAATCTATCAAATTTTGTAACTTTTACAAAATCATATAATTCTTCAAAATCTTCTTGAGTTTCACCTGGGAAGCCAACTATTAATGATGTTCTTATTATAACATCTGGAATTTCTTCTCTTATATGTTTTATTAGTTTCTTTATTTTTTCAGAACTACTTTTTCTATTCATTCTTCTTAAGATTTTATCAGAAATATGTTGAATAGGAATATCAAAATAATTGCAAATGTTTTTGTTCTTTTTTACTGTCTGAATTAAATTTTCATCAATACTTTCTGGATATGAATATAAGAATCTAATCCATGTGAAATTAATTTTTGCCAATTCTTCTAAAAGATAAGCTAATTTTGACTCTCCATATAAATCAACGCCATATTTTGTTGTGTCTTGTGCAACAACAATTAATTCTTTGTAACCTTTTTTATATAATTCTTTTGCTTCTTCTAATACATCCTCTATTGGTCTAGAGATATATTTTCCCCTTATTTTAGGTATTGCACAATATGTACAATTATTGCTACATCCTTCTGCAATCTTTAAATATGCAGTATTTTTTCCAGTAGATATTTCTCTTAATCTATATTCCATATTCTCTTCTTTTACTTCTTTATTTTTTAATAATTTATTTATCATGTCCCAAAATTTCGCATATTCATCTATTGAAATAAATAAATCAACTTCTTTAAGGTTTTTCTCTAGTTCATTTTTATATCTTTGTACCAAACATCCCATCACAATTAAATATTTACAATTTTTTTTTTTATATTCTGCCATCTCAAGTATTGTATTTATTGCTTCTTGTTTTGCTGATTGTATAAACCCACATGTATTTACAACTATTATATCTGCTTCATATGCGCAATTTACGATATTATACCCGGCATTTTTAAATACTCCTATTGCCATTTCAGTGTCTATCAAATTTTTAGAACATCCCAAATGTACAAAACCAACATTTAAATTATTCAAGTTCTTCATCCCTCCTAATAAATTTGTTTTCTTGTTAATTCCAGCAATTCAAGTCTTGTAAAACCAATAACTTGAGTAACTGTTCTATCTTTTTTTAATTCTTCTTCTAATAATTCTTTAATCTTCTCTTTATCCTCTTGTTTTTCCATATTAATATAATCTATTACTATTATTCCACCTATGTTTCGCAATCTTATTTGTTTAGCAATTTCTTTTGTTGCATCTTTGTTAACATCAAATAAAGTCTTCTCTAATCCATCTTCACCTGTATATTTGCCTGAATTAACGTCTATTGCCGTTAAGGCTTCTGTTTTATCTATTGTAATATATCCTCCACTTTTTATCCATATTTTTCTATTATTAATTTTACTTATTTCTGTTTCTAACTTATATATCTGCATAAAGTCATTTTTTAATTCGATTTTTACATTTTTGCCTATTTTTTTCAATTGTTTTTCAATTCTCTTGAGTTCTAATTCATCATTAGTAATTATTTTTTCTATATCTTTATCTATAAAATCTATTAATATTTTCTCTAATACATCTTTAGATTTATATACTAATCCTTTTTTATTTTTATAACCTTCATCAAGAATCGTATTCCATTCATTAATCAATTCTTCTATGTCTTTTTTTATAATTTCTTCACTTTTCATACAACTAGATGTTCTAATTATTGCTCCCATGTTTTGTGGTAAATAATTTTTTACTATTTTCACTAATCTTTCTTGCTCATCTTCACTTTCAATTTTTTTAGATACTGCTATATATTTGCTTTTAGGAAGTAAAACTATAAATTTACCGTGGTAAATTAAAATGTGTTGTAAGTTTTGCTCCTTTTTTATTTTCGTTTTCTTTTTTTACTTGTACTAACAATTTCATTCCAGGTTTTAATATGTTTTTTATATTTTCATCATTTATTTTTTTGTTTAATTCTTGTTGTAAAATATCTTTTAATTGTATAAGTGCATTTTGTTTTTCTCCTATATCAACAAAAGCTGCCTGCATACCAGGCAGCACATCTTCTATCTTTCCTATATAAATATTTCCTTCTATTTTGTTTAGATTAACATCTTCATCATATTTTTCTACTAATTTGTCATCTTCTAATATCATTATATTTTTTAAAGTTTCTGTTTTATTTACTATTATTTTTAACATTTATTTCCTCTTTCTTAACAGTTACCATTATACTTGTTCATTGCTATATCTATATCTGTTTTCATAATTTCATTTACAGCCTCTACAGCTTTTCTTATTCCTTCATCTATTTTCTCCCTTTCATCTTCAGATATTTTACCAATAACATGATCTACTAATTCTTGTTCTTCTTTCGGCTTACCTACACCAACTCTAATTCTCGGAAATTTATCTGTTCCAAGCAAATGTACAACAGATTTTGCACCATTATGTGTTCCGTGGGCTTCCATTCCTTTTTATTCTTATATTTCCTGGTTCAATATCAATATCATCAAAAATTACTATTATATTTTCTTCAGGAATCTTGTAAAAATTTTTAAATTCAACAACACTTTCTCCACTTGAATTCATATATGTTTGAGGCTTTAATAAAATTACTTTTTTATCTTCAATTGTGCCGTATTCCATATATTCCTTTAAATTTGTTTCTAGTTAAATCTATTTCATGTTCTTTTGATAGTTTGTTAATAACATCAAATCCCATATTATGCCTTGTATTGCTATATTCTTCTTCTGGATTTCCTAATCCTACTATTAAATACATCTTAAACTCCCTTTTAATTGTAAATATGAGGTTTAAAAACTTTATAATAATATAAGTTTTTTAAACCTCATATCTTATATTAAACTTATAAATTATTTGCACTATCTAATATTTCAAAATATTCTTCAAGAATGGCTGTTCTATCTCTATTGCCAACAATAATACAATCTTTAACAATCGGATCTTTTTCTCTTTCTCCCATTTCTTTTAAATGATTATTAACTCTTTCTAAATATTTTTCTACTCTTTTTTCACCTTTTATATACCAAGGCTTATCTGCAAACACAAAATGTACAACAGAAATATCTTCTAATTTCATATTTTGTATATGAGTATGATAATCTAAATATGGGAAGAAAACATTATAAGTATCTTGTAAATGCAATTCTGATTTATTGTCCCAGTTATTATAATATTCTTGTAACACGTCTTGATCTCCAAATGTTTCTCTTTTGCTTTCAACTGTTCTTAATGCTTCCATTAGCCCTTCTAATATATTTTCTTTTGGTTTAATAACCATTAAGCCAGAATTTAATTTTTTCCAACTCTCAAGTATTAATGGATTATATCTTTTATCTATAACAGCTGACATGTCATCTTTTTCAAATAAATTGTCTATATTATTTCTAATATACATATCACTATCTAAATATACTAATTTTTCAAATTCAGTTAGCTCAAAAATTAATAATTTATCAAATGTATTATTCCAATAGCTAGTATTTTTTACATCATTTTTCTTAGTAATATTAGAATCTAGCTTTATGTTTTCTTTTCTTATTATTTTCATTTCTCTTTCTATAAGCTTATTTTCTGTTTCTTTTGATATATTATTATTAATTAGTACTGTTAATGGATATTTAGCTTTCACTCTTTTTAGTGATTCATTAAGAGCTAATACTCCTTCGAAATATGACTCACTTGTTAAAACAGTTATAAAGGTTTTTTCTTTCATTTTGTCTCCCTTCACAATTATTTTATTAAATTTTTAAGTCTTGTCCAAATTTCATTTGTTTTCAAAAATTCTTGATAATGTTTTTCAACATTTTTGTCATAGCTTTTTAGTTCTTTAAGTAAAACATTAAAATCACTATTTTCAAATAATGGATTTATTGTTGGTATACTTTTCTTTAATTTTTCATATACAACTTTTATTTTCTCTTCATAATGTTCTTTATCTAATATATACATTAAGAGAGGTTTATACCTTATCCAGCCTTTTGATGCTTTTAAAAATCTTTGCTCGATTTCATCTTCTGTATATTTTATTCTTCTTAATGTTTTTGGGTAATTTCCTTTCATTATTCCTGTATATTTTAAAAATCCATCATGGAAATGATATGTTGATGCTTTAACCACCTTAGAATCAACCAAATTCACTGAAAAGAATGTGTCTTCTCCTCTTGCTTCTGGCGGATTATAAAAAGCTGGAATTTTTTCTACATGATTTAAATTTAAACATAGTGTTGATCCTGCTACCCATTTTCCTCCATTTGTTGCTTCTATTTCATATGCCCCATCACCATTTGCAATTTTTTCATCTGCATATGTTACTCCATTATCTTTTTCAAATTTTTCTTTTATTGATTCCCATGAAACAATTTCATTACTTATTGCTTCTATATAATTTTTAAAATCTTCTTCACTAATATCATCATGATAATCTATATATGGTATTGGAGATATATAACCACAATGATGTCCTATTGTAACATCAGCTCTTGGTATATGCTTTAAATGCATTAAAACATTGTTTTGTTTTTTCCATATTATGCTATTATCTTCACCCTTTATATTTGCAATTGGATATTCATCATCATCCCAAAATAGAAGGTAATCCATATGGTTTTTTAATGCATAATACATTACTGTATTTCTTCCTTTTGCATGTCCATGTCCTAAGAACAAGTTTGCTTCTTCCTTCGTCATTCCATATCTTGATATTAAAATTTTTTTATCTTCTTCTATATCTTCTGGTGTTATATATCTTATTTCAATGTTCTCTTTATAAGCATCTGGTATTATGCCATAAAAGTCAGTTCTTTTTGTAAATTGATAACTTAAGTCAAATAAAACAAAAAAAGTTAAATTTATTTGTTCTTTTTTATCTTTTACTTGATTAAGTATTTCAGAATAATAACTATTAATTATTTTGCATACATTTGGTCTTCCAGTTACAAACCCAATGCCCATATTAATTTTCTTGCTCATTTTTTACATGTTCCTTTCTTTTATGTCATTAATCAAATCATGTGATATAATTCTAACTAATTATACTATATATTATTTTTATTTGTCAAATCTTATATAAGAGTATAATTTGATGTTAATAAAACCTTAATATTTTGAACTTTACAATAAAAAAGAATGTACTTAACAAATAATATTCTTAGCACATTCTTTTTTATTATAATAAAAATTCATATTATTGCTTCTGCAATTTGCATTTCTTCCTGATTTTCTTTTAAATTTAAAACAAAACAAATTTCGTCACCTATTGTATTTCCGAATTTTTGTCCACATTCTACAAAACCATTTTTTGCATAGAATCTCTTTGCTCTTCCTAGTCTATGATATGTTTCTAAAAATACTTTTTCATATCTTTTTCTATTTAAATAATCTAAACAATAATTCATTAGGTCTTGTGCAATACCTGTTCCTCTGCTTTCTTTATCTACATATACCAATTTTAATAGAGCTTCTTTTTTATTTAAACAAACAAATCCTGTAGTTCCTATTAATCTGTTTGTTTCAGTATCTATTGCAATCCAAAGTCTATTTTTCATTTTTTTAAATATCTTATAATCCTTTTCTAAAAGTCCATTCTTAAATTCATTAAATCCATATTCTTCAATTAAAATTTTATAAAGCAAACTATTTACTTCTTTTCTATATTTATCATTGTATTTTTTTATTTTTATCACTTTACTCCCTCCTATATTCAACTTTCAATTCATTTTTAGCACAGAAATATTATTTCATGGCATTTGTTTTCACTTAATTTGTAATATAAATAAAATCCAAGGAAATAATATTTTTGTTCCCTCGGCTAAATTCATATAAACATTAAGTAATTATTTGAATATAGGGGAGACCTTATCAAGGAGTAATTTAAAATGAAAATATTTATTATTCGAATATCTAATATTAAATTTTGATTTAATAGCTTTTATACCATATTTCATTAATAATCACCCCTTTTTGTGAACATAAAAATGGAAATATAATTTTATTTAAACTTTTACATTTCCATTGTTTAAATTATACTATATTATATTCATTTTGTCAACATTTTTGTTACTATTATATCAGTATTAGTATTATCTCATGTTTTCTCTTTATATCTCATTTTTTCTTGTGTTTTCTTGTGCGTTTATCTTGTATTTATTTAACATAATTCTATATATAGTAGAAAATATTTATAATTATTCATAAGAATCTATAAAATATGTTTCATAAGCTTTTTATGTCTAGTCGCAAAGTGACAGTTTGATTTATTTAAAAAATATGTAATAATTTGCTTGGTGGTAAAAGTTGATTAGAGAAAAAAGAAATGCTAGAAAATATACTCAAGCTCAAATGGCTAATATGCTTAATATGAGCTTAAGACAGTATGCTAGAATCGATAAAGAAGAAGATATATCAAGACGATATATTTTAAGAAAATTAATTGAAATATTAAATTTATCAGATGAAGATATTGGTATGTATATTAGAAAAATGGTAAGTTAATATTTTAAATTATAAAATTGTTATATATTTTTATAATTATTACATAGTTACTCATGAATAATCTCATATTGGGGCTGATTTATTTCAGCCTCTTTTATTGTATAGTCTTTAACTATACAACAACAAAAGATAAAGTACACCACAATGTTAAATTTTTAATCTAACTTTTGTGGTGTACTTTTTATTTATATAAATAATTTTGTGGATTTAAAATTTCTCCATTTAGTCTTATTTCCAAATGTAAATGAGGTCCTGTTGACCTTCCTGTTGAACCAACTTCTGCAATTTTTTGTTGTTTTTCTACTTGTTCTCCTTCTGAAACCAGTAATCTACTACAATGTGCATAATAAGTTTCTACTCCATTGCCATGTGATATAATTACTAGATTTCCATATGATCCATTTCTACCTGCATATGTTACAGTTCCCGAATTACATGCATATATTGGTGTTCCAGTTGGCTCTGCTATATCTAAGCCTGTATGGTATCCTAAACTTCTGCTTCCAAACCTTGATGTAATTACTCCAGATTTTAATGGTTTATATAATGCAATACCATTTACAGAAGATTCTTTAAGTTGTATTTCTTCATCTACATTTGATTTTGCAACTTCTAAACTTTGTATATCAAGATTTTCTGTATAAATTTCATTTATGCCTATATCTAACTCTAAATCTAATCCTCTTTCTTCTTTTATTTCATTTGCAATAGTTTCAGCTTCTTCTATTGAATTTACATAAGCTTTATTTTCTCCATCTAAACTTATTGCAAATACTCTATATATTATATTAGATTTTTCCTTTACTGCTAAAAGTAGTTCCTCCTCTGATGTTTGAACTTCTCCTTTTATAAATTTTAATTCATATTTTGGTTCTTCATCCAAAATTATATATGCAATATTTTCCTCTTTTGTGTTTATATATTCATTAATTGTTTTTTCTATATTATCTTTGTCTTTTATATACCCTAAATTTTGTCCTAAAAATTCTACTTTATAAACTGGTTTGTATACTAATAATATTATTGCAGATATTAATATTACACCAATTAATATTATATTTAAAATTTTTAGGCTTTTTCTTGCGTAATATCCTAGCTGATGTTTTAAAATATATAACACACTCCTCCGTTTTTAATTTTACGCAACTATTTATTAGTATATTATATATTTTATTCTATTTCAAATTATGTATACATAAATTTTACAATATTTGATATTTTTCCACTTTGTTCTTCCTTTGTTTTCTTCTATTTTCTCTTTCTTCCTCTTTGTTTCTTTGTTTTTCTTGTTTTTGCGTTCATCTACTCTTAAACTCTGCTTGATGATAAGATGTGCATTTTTCTGCTATTTCTTTGCCCCAGATTCTTTTCCCGAATAATATTTCATTTACCTTTTTTTGAACTTCTACTACAACTATTGGTAATAGTGATATTCCAATAGTACATAGCCATTGTGTTTTATTTAATGGTACACAATCGAATATTCTCGAAATTCCGTGGAATAATAGCTACTCCTATTTGTAATAAACTTCCAAACAAAATTGCCATTACTAAATATTTATTGTCTAATATTTTTGTTTTTAATATTGAACCTTCTGTCCTCACATTTAAACTATGAATTAGCTCTAATAAACCTAATGATAAAAATGCCATCGTTCTACCAACTTCTAGCCCATATAATTTTGTTCCAATAGTAAATGCCATTAATGTTAAAGTTCCTATCATTATTCCTTCTGTAATTATTTTTTCCCATAATCCATCTGCAAATATTCCTTTTTTGCTATCTACTGGCTTTTTTCTCATTATATTTTTATCCGCTGGCTCTAGTCCAAGAGCTATTGCAGGAAGTGAGTCTGTTACCAAATTTATCCATAATAGATGTATTGCTAAAAGAGGAGTATCTAACCCAAGCAACAATCCTAGAAATATTGCTACTATCTCTCCAATATTTGTTGCTATTAAAAAATGTATTGCTTTTTTTATATTTTCATATATATGTCTTCCCTCTTTTACCGCTTCTGTTATAGTAACAAAATTATCATCTGTTAAAATCATATCAGATGCATTTTTAGCTACATCTGTTCCACCTACACCCATAGATATTCCAATATCTGCATTTTTAAGTGCTGGTGCATCATTTACTCCATCTCCTGTCATTGCAACTACTTTTTTATTTTTTCTAAATGCATTTACAATTCTTACTTTATGTTCTGGTGACACTCTTGCAAATACAGAATACTTCATTATATTTTTTTCTAGTTCAGATTGAAAAATTTTATCTAATTCATCACCAGTTATTGCTATATCTTCATTTCTCAATATTCCTAGTTCTCTTGCTATTGCTTTTGCAGTTGTAATATGGTCACCTGTTATCATTACTGTTTTTATTCCTGCCATTTTGCATGTTTCAACTGCTTCTTTTACCCCTTTTCTTGGTAAGTCTATCATTCCTATTAGTCCAACAAAGATTAAATTGTTCTCTATTGTACTACTATCTATCTTATTGGGCAAATAGTTTAAGTCTACATATGCAACACCTAAAACCCTTAATGCTCTTTCTGCCATTTGAGTATTATACTTTAAAATATCTTTTAATACTTTTCCTTCAAGATTTTCTATTTTTCCATTTATTAAGTATTTGCTACATCTTTTTAATAACACATCTGGTGCCCCTTTTGTTATAATTCTAAATTTATTTCCATTTTTGTGTATTGTTGTCATCATCTTTCTTGTTGATTCAAATGGAATTTCATTAATTCTAGGCATTTTTTCATATAATTCTTCTTTATTTTTTCCTAACTTTAATCCAGCTTTTACTATTGCAGCTTCTGTTGGTTCTCCATCTATCAAAGTCTTTCCCATATCATTAATTACATAACTATCATTACACATTTCACCTAGTTCAATTATAAATCTGTTTCCATTTTCTAATTTTGATATTCCATTTAAGTCTGCCAATTCAACAACTTCCATTTTGTTTTGTGTAAGAGTCCCTGTTTTATCTGAACATATTATTTCACTACTTCCTAAAGTTTCTACTGCTGGCAACTTTCTAATTATAGCATTTTTTTTCGCCATTTTTGTAACTCCAATAGAAAGCATTATTGTAACTACTGCTGGTAATCCTTCAGGTATTGCTGCAACCGCTAATCCTATTGATGTCATAAACATTTCTATTGGTGGAATTTTTTTTATTATTCCTATTATAAAAATTGCAAAGCACATAAAAAGTGCTGCCAATCCTAACTTTTTACCAACTTCGCCGTAGCTTTCTTTGCAATGGTGTTTCTGGAGATTCGTTTGTTGCTATCATTCTTGCAATATTTCCTACTTTTGTATTCATTCCAACTTCTGTAACTATTCCTTCTCCATGACCTGATGTAACAATTGTAGAACTAAATGCCATGTTTATACTATCTCCAATTGCAATATTGGGCTTTAAAATTATATCTGCATTTTTTTCTACAGGAACCGTTTCTCCTGTTAAGCTTGATTCTTCGATTTTTAAGTTAAAACTTTTTATTAATCTACAATCTGCAGGAACAAAATTCCCCGCTTCTAATATTAATATATCTCCTATTACTACATCTTCCCCTGGTATTGTTATAGTTTTTCCATTTCTTCTTACTTTTGCAACAGGTGCTGCCATTTTCTTTAATGCTTCTATTGATTTTTCTGCTTTATATTCTTGTAATAATCCCATTATGCTATTAAAAACCACTATTGCTATTATAATTATTGAATCTATATATTCTCCAGTTTTTTGAATATATGAAATAATAGCAGAAATTATTGCAGCGATAATTAATGTTATAATCATAAAGTCATTGAATTGTTTAATAAATCTAATTATTATACTCTCCTTTTTAGGTTCTGCCAGTTTATTTTTTCCAAACTTTTCTTTTCTTCTTTTTACATCCTCTTCATTTAACCCAAAATTAATATTTGTTCTAAGCTCATTAACTGTTTCGTTTATTGTTTTTGTATACCACATATTCTTCCTCTTCCTTTCTTTTAGTACAAGTTATATTAATATATATTCTTTTATTATTTAAATATGACAAGCTTTTATTACAACACTTGTCTAATCTCTTTGAAAGGATTGAAATATAATGTTTCTTAGTAAAGTTTTTGGCTTATTCATAGGTCTACTTGCAAAAAAAATGTATACTTGAGTAATAGAAAATACAAACTAAAAAAGCTCGTGAACACTCTAAAATTGAAAAGTAAAAATTAAAAGACCTCTCCTAAATTCTTCAATTAAAAAACCCATTAAACACTAAATTTAATGAGTTTTTTAACTTTCTTATTGTATAGGAAAAATCGACTTTTATCTTGACCCTATGTGGATTTTTCCGTATACAACAAGGTTAGGCTACCTTAGTTCGTCCGAGCCAAGCGAGGACATGTATTTCGCCGTTGCTTCAAAGACTTGCCCTGCGAAATGCCTTTCTTATTTTTTACTAATTAATTTTTTATTGCTTCATTTGCATACTTGTTATTTACTACCTTATCATATGGTGCTTTTTGACTTAATTCTCCTGCTTCTTGCATTACAGTTTGCAATAATTCAAAACTTTGGCTTTCTAAGACCGGTGTTTCATTCCATACATCTATATCTTTATATCTTTGTATTACTTTTTCCAATAATTCTATATCTGAATCTGGGAAAAAGCTTGCTATACTTTCTGCTATTTCTTTTGAAGAATGCTCTTTTACCCATTTTTGTCCTTCATATATACTATTTACAAATTTTTGTACTATATCCTCATTTTGTTCTATATAACTTTTTTTTGCAAAATATGCAGTATAAGGAATTTCCCCTGCTGCCTCTCCTACAGAAGCTACAATATATCCTTTTCCTTCTTGTTCAACTAAAGAAGCTGTTGGTTCAAACAATGTAACATACTCTGCTTCTCCTCCTGTAAAAGCTCCTGCCATTAAATCAAACTTTATGCTATCATCTAACACCATATCTGTTTGAGGATTCATCCCATTTTTCTTTATAACATATTCTAATGTCATATATGGCACTCCTCCTTTTCTTCCTGGTATTATAGTTTTTCCTTTTAAATTTTCCCAGCTAAAATTTGTTTCATTATCTTTGCTTACAAGAAAAGAACCATCTTTCTTAGTTAATTGTGCAAATACTTCTGTATAATCTTGTTTTCCTTCATTATAAACATATATTGATGCTTCTGGGCCTGCAAATCCTATGTCACATTGATCTGAAAGCACTGCTGTCATTACCTTATCTGCCCCTTGACCAGTCGTTAGTTCAATATCTAAACCATTCTTTTCAAAAAAGCCTTCTGATATTGCAATATATTGTGGTGCATAAAATACAGATCTTGTTACTTCACTTACTCTTATTGTTTGCATTTCATCATTTGATTTTGTAATCTTTGTTATTATCATACTTACTGTTACTATAATTATAACAATTAATATGGATAATCCTATTAGATATTTTTTCAAAATTATCCCACCCTTCTTTTTAAGACATATTTATACAAATTTATGTGTTTTTTGAACAGCTTTTTCTACTATTACCACTGCTTGATACATTATTGCAGAGATTAAGGCTAGAATAATAACGCTTGCCATTACTAAGTCTAATTTAAATACCTGACCTCCATATACTATTAAATATCCAAGTCCTGCTTTTGAAACCAAAAATTCACCAGATATAACTCCAACTAAAGATAAACCAATATTTACTTTTAGAGAATTTATAAATGTAGATATATTAGCTGGTATAACAATTTTGGTTAGTATTTGAAGTTTTGTACTATTAAATGTTTTAGCCATTTTTATTTTATCTTTATCTGTATTTATAAATCCATTTAATATTTCAAGTATAGTTACTATTAATGAAATTGATAGAGCCATAACTATAATTGCTGGCATTCCTGCTCCAACCCAAATAATTATTATTGGTCCGTAAAGCTACTTTTGGCAAACTATTTAATACTACCAAAAATGGCTCTGCTACTTTTGATAAAAATTTAGACCACCAAAGACATATTGCTATAATTATTCCAAGTAGAGTTCCTGATATAAAACCAATTATTGTTTCTATACAAGTAACTCCTATATGTTCTAATAATCCATTTGATGAAAGATTTAAAAGAGTGTCTACTATTCTGCTTGGCTGGCTAGTAATAAAACTATCAATTATGTTATTATTTGCAAGAATCTCCCATGTTGCAATTATTGCAATTACAATTATAATTTGAGTTAATAATACAATTGATTTTTTTATAAATATTTTTCTTAAGTAATTTTTTCTGTCTATAGATATGTTTTCTTCTTTATTCTTCATTAACTCCAAGCTCCTTCCAGATAGTATTAAAATAATTACTAAATCTAGGACTATTTCTACAATTTATAGGTGTTCTATTTTCCATTTCAAAATCTATTTTGTATATATTTTTTATTGTTGCTGGTCTTTTACTTAGTACTATAATTCTATCTGCCATACTTATAGCTTCTGGTATATTCTACAATAGACAGTTTTCCTTTGGCTTTTTGAAGTTTAAATAAATATCTATTTGCTTATTTTGATGTATTTCTATTTTACTAATAATAACTTTCATTAACTCTTGTGTTGGCTTTTCTATTTTTAAAAATTCATTTAGTAGATTTTTTATTTTTTCCGGATTATTATATGTATTATTTTCTTTTTCATTTTTTATTTGGATATATTCATTTTCTTTTTCACTTATTTTGCTTTTTAGTTTTTCAAATAGTCTTACATACATTTCTTCACTAATTTTTCTATTTAATTTATCAATATATATTTTATCGATATTATCATTTATAAGTTTTATTTCTGTTTCTATTTTACATAGAATTTTTTTATAATCCTTCTTGGCTTCATATGTTTTTATATTATACTCAATTTCATTAATATTAATATATTGAAATAGTTTTTTTATGTACTGTAATACTACACTTTCTAGTGCATCATAACTAAATCCGTGTGATGTACAGAGTCCTAATTTTGAGTTTCTACGATAATTATTACATATCATAAACATATAACCATTTTCTCTACCTCTTACTCCTATTTTGTGCTTACATTCATAACAAAATAGGAGTCCATCTAGTAAAAAGTCATGTTTTTTTTCATTTCTACTATATTTTTGTACAATTATCATTTTTTGTATTTTATTAAAAATCTCTTCATCAATAATTGGCTCATGGGTTTTTGTAACTATATTCCATTCTTCTTTTGGATTAGATTTTAGTTTCCTATTTTTATAACTTATTCTACTTCTTTTGTTTTGCACTGTATTTCCAATATATACTTCATTTTTTAATATATTTTTTACAGTTTTATTTTCCCAAAATGTTAATTTATTATATCTTAGTTGATTAGCTGTTGGAATTTTATTTTCATTAAGATAATCCCTTATTTTTCCTACATTATTTCCATCTAGTGCCATTTTAAAAATAATTCTTACTATTTTTGCTTCTGGTTCATAAATAATTAATTTATTTTTGTTGTTTGGATCCTTTTTATATCCTAATGCTGTTTTTCCTCCTACCCATTTTCCTTGCTTTTGCATGGTATGCAAAGCTGTTCTAATTTTTTTGGACAAATCCTTAGAATACATATCATTTAATATAGATTTAAAAGGTGCAATATCATTATTTCCATTGTTTGTAACAAAAGTGTCTATTCCGTCTGTTACAGAAATATATCTAATATTATGTTCAGGGAACCATTTTTCAATATATTCACCTGTTTCTATGTAATCACGACCTAATCGAGACAAATCTTTTGTTATTACCATATTTATTTTTCCAAGTTTTATATCATTTATCATCTTCTGAAACCCTGGTCTATTAAAATTTGTTCCTGTAAAGCCTTGATCAACATAGATATTTGTTAATTCATATTTGTCTCCTAGTTCTTCTACATATTCAGTTAATAATGTCTTCTGGTTCTTTATACTTTCGCTTTCATCATATCCTCTATCTAAATCTTCTTTTGATAATCTAATATAAATTGCAACTTTATAGTTTTTGTTTTTTATCTGTTCAAGCATTTTCTCATTTCCTTACACATTTAATTTTTATGAAAATCTTTTTCTAGTATATTAATCAAAAAACGTGATATTATATTTTCTATTTTCTCTCCATTTTCATCGAAATACATATTAATTTTAAATGTTTCTTTCATATTCCCTCCAATTATTTATAATATCTATTTCATCTATATGTAAAAACATATTTATTATTCATATACATTTTAAATCAAAAAAATTCCTGAACATCTTTATATTCAGGAATTTTTAGTCCATGGTATTACCACTAACTTGTTTAATCAACTACTTCTATGGAAATTTTAGTTAAGCTATATCTATTGATATTAAGCTCTTGTATTGTCCATCTACATAATATCACATTTTCTATGATTTAAAAATGAATACTTGTAGATTTTGCAATGTTCATTCCATAGAATCTCTGGAAGTTGTTGAATGCCTCGATTGTACTGGATTTAAAACCAGAAATTGGAGATGTGCAATCTGACAAAATGGTAATCTTTCGAGTAACTTCAGGATGAAGTTTGAAATGCTCACCTATTTGTTTTACAGACTCCAAAACGCAATGGCTTGCAGCTTCTCCTGCAATATATATTTCGTCATACCTTTCTATTGCCAGTGCCACTTTGGTATTAAATATCCTTTTCCTACTATACTCTGGTTTTAAAATACCATACATTTCACTATATGGATCGGTCCCCTTCGGTACCATTATCGGCTGGCTCCTTCGAGCCATGGAATGAAAATAAACCATTTTTGCAAACTCATTTTCAAGATTACATCCTTCTGTGCCAGAAATGCAATGATAAGGCCAGATACATAATTTTTTCTTCCCATTACCACTCCTTTCAATTTTACTTAAATACTGAGCAGTTTCTTTCAACTCCCCAATAACTGGATGCCAACGATTTGCTCGTAAATCATCGTAGGTAATAATTGTATATGGTGTAGGATGTTCACCAAAAGAATTTGCCCACCAGCAAGGATGGAAAATTTGTTGAGGAACATGAGTATCCAAACTACACATAATACTAGAAATGCCATTCATGTTGTTATATATGAATCGAGTAATTCGTTTCACATCTCCAACAGAACCATTAACTGCAAGATTACCTCCTTCAATAAAATCGTTCTGAACATCAATGCATAAAAGTAGTCGTTTGGGTGTGTCATATTGAGCAGGTAGTAAAATCTCTTGTTCTGCCATAGAAAAGATCTCATTCAGATCTATTTTACTTCTCCGTCCAATATTAGCAACATTCACAATCTGTTCGTACTTGGTCTTCATTCTGATTCCTCCTGTTATATAGTTGATTGCTCTTTTGCTTGTCAATTGACTACTGCTTATATCTATATCATCTTGTCACCCTCCTATTGTACTAGATAGCAGTTCTTAAGCAAAACTCAAGTAGAAATATATGTTTATTATATCATAAATACAATCAGTTTGAAAGAAATTATGTAAATTTTGATAAATCAATTTAAGTCTACTTTAGAATATTCCTTCTGAAATATCATGTGTTACCATTAATACTGTTATTTGTTCATTTTTTAGAATTTGAAATATATCATTTGTTACCATTATACGTGTTTGATAATCTAATGCAGAAAAAGCCTCATCTAGCAATAATATTCTTGGTTTTATTGCTAGTGTTCTAATTAATGCAACTCTTTGCCTCATTCCTCCAGAGAGCTGTGTTGGATATTTGTCTTTAAATTCATATAACCCATATTTTTTCAGCAAATTTATTACATATTCTTCATTTTCCCTATTCTTTATTTTCTTTACTTCTAACCCAAATATAACATTATCATATATTGTTCTCCATTCTAATAAACTATCTTTTTGCAACATATATCCAATTTTAGGTGATAATCCTATAACTTCTTCATTATCAATAAAAATATTACCAGTGTTTTTTTCTTCCAACCCAGAAATAATAGAAAGAAGTGTAGATTTACCACATCCACTTGGTCCAATTATACTAACAAATTCTCCTTTTTCTACATCAAAACTTATATTCTCTATTGCAATAATCTCACCATTTTTAGCTTGGTACTTTTTACTAATATTCTTCAGGCTTAATATTTTTTCCATAACCCCCTCCTATAAATATGTCTAATATAAAATATGTTATTTTACATAAATTAGTTCATAGAAAAAAACTAATTATCGCATATAATATGCAATAATTAGTTTTAAAAATTATTTTACCATTCTTGTCTTACATAATTATCCCAGTAATCTAGGCCTGCTCTTTTTATGTTCCATATTCTGTATATCTACATACCTCACACGTTTTAGTCGTTTCATTTCCTGTCGCATGTATATCCCAAGGTCCATGAGCACCTGTATTAGTCGTAGCTCCACATCTTGTGCATTCTTCCCAATGACGTGCATTATTGTACTTCCATGAATAACTATGTCCTGTTGCACTACCATATGTAGTTGTATATGAGTCCCCACATCTTGAACATGTATATGTTGCCCTTCCTGGTGATGTACATGTTGGAGAAGAACTTGATGTTCTATTATAGTTGTGTCCTAATGCACTTATTGTATCTGTGTCTGTGCGTCCACATGTTGTGCAGCTTCTTCTTCTACTTCCAGATGATGTACATGTTGCTCCACTTGTTGTTGTCCATCCACTCCAATTATGGCTTCCTGATGAAGTATAACCACATGCTGTACAATTTCTACTATGTGTTGATGAATTTGATGACCAAGCTCCAAATGTATGGCTTCCATTTTCTACTTCTCCACATTTTGTACATGTTCTTCTATGTGTACTTGAGTTTACACTTGTCCATGCTGTGAATACATGTATACATGCTGTTCTTCCACTTATTACTCCTGAATATTCTGTTTCTTCTCCTTTACTTGTTACTGCTTTTATTCTATAGTATTTTGTTACATCTATTTCTTGTGGGTCTTTGTGGGTTAATTCTTCTCCTCTATATATTTC
>CALWZV010000013.1 GCA_944386115.1 uncultured Clostridia bacterium | reverse complement strand
TTCCTATTAATTCTTTGTATCTTTTGTCATCAGGATTTACAGCAACTGCAGTGTCTCCAAGCATTGTTTCTGGCCTTGTTGTTGCAACTGTAATATATTTATCTGTTCCTTTTATTTGATATTTTATATACCATAATTTTGACTTTTCTTCTTCATATTCAACTTCTGCATCTGATATTGATGTATTACAATTAGGACACCAATTTATCATTTTCTTTCCCTTGTATATTAGTCCTTTATTATACAGATTAATAAATACAGTTTGTACAGCATTTGATAGCCCATCATCCATTGTGAATCTTTCCCTTTTCCAATCACAACTACAACCTAATTTTTTTATTTGTGAAACAATGGTTCCTCCATACTCTTTTTTCCATTCCCATGCTCTTTTTAAGAATCCTTCTCTACCTATATCTTCTTTTGTTACACCTTCTTCTTTCATTTTAGCTACTATTTTTGCTTCTGTTGCAATAGCAGCATGGTCTGTTCCAGGAACCCATAAAGCATTATATCCACACATTCTTTTATATCTTATTAATATATCTTGCATTGTTTCATCAAGCGCATGTCCCATATGTAATTTTCCTGTTATATTTGGTGGTGGAATAACTATTGTGTATGGTTTTTTAGTTTTATCAACTTTTGCTTCAAAATACCCTTTTTCTTCCCAATTATCATAAATCTTTTGTTCAAAATCTTTTGGATTAAATTTATCTTCCAATTTGTGTTCTTTCAAATTTAATCATTCCTTTCTTTTTATGTAATTAAACTATTAAAAAAGCTCTCCCTTACTAGTTCAAGGGCGAGCTTTTAGCACACGGTACCACCTTGGTTAATATATAAATATTACCTCATTTCCTTTTAACGCAAGGCAACGTGCTATTTTACTTATATTTCAAATAACCAACTCCAAAGCTACAAACTTAAATATTTCTAAAAAGGCTTTCAGCTTATAACCTTTTTCTCTGTGTAGACATTTTTTAAGTTCCTCTTTTTCCCAGTTTTTATATGTATATTATAATATCATATATATGTTAATTTTTCAATATTTTATTAATTTTATCTGTCATAAATTTTTATATTTTGAATATATTTCCATATGGAGGTAATTTTATGTGTGGAATAACAGGTATAGTAAATTATAAAATGAATTTATTGAATAATTTAGATGATATTGAACTTATGAATAATTCGCTTCGTTTAACTGGTTCTGATTCAGAAGAAGGTTACTATTCAGAGAAAAATGTTTTATTTGGTTATAAAGGAAGAGATAATAACAAGCAACCAATAACTACAAAAGAATACAGTTCTTATACGATAATATGTAATGGAACTTTATATAATTCAAATATTGTGAAAAACGAATTACTAAAAAATGGATTTACTTTTGAAAATAATAGTGATTCAGAAATTTTACTTAAAGCATATATTCATTTTGGATATGACATGGTTAATAAGTTAAATGGCGTTTACAGTTTTGCTATATGGGATTCACAAAAAGAAGAATTATTTTTAGTAAGGGATCGTTTTGGTATTAAACCTTTATACTATGCTTTAATAAATGATAGTTTAATTTTTGCTTCTGAAGTTAAAGCATTACTAAAATATAAAGAGGTAGAAATTATTCTTGATTCTTACCGGTATTTCTGAATTGTTTGGTCTTGGTCCTGCTCATACTCCTGGTACATGTGTTTTTAAAAATGTTTTTGAACTAAAACCTGCTCACTTTGCTGTTTTTAATCATTCAGGTTTACATGTGGAAAGATACTGGAAATTAAAAAGTAAACCACATACAGATAGTTTAGATATAACTTGCAAAAAAGTTAAAACATTATTATCAAATTCAATTGAAAGACAACTCACCTCTTATGAGCCATTATGTTCATTCCTATCTGGTGGGCTAGATTCTAGCATTATAACCAAATTTGCATCAGAGTATTACAAGAAAAAAGATATGCCATCATTAAATACTTTTTCTGTAGATTATGTTGATAATGATAAAAATTTCGTAAAGAATGATTTTCAGCCTAATTCAGACAAATATTATATTGATATTATGACTAACTTACTTAGAACAAATCACAAGACCATTTATATAGACACTCCAGAGCTTGCATCTAGTTTAGAAGATGCAATGATTGCAAGAGATTTTCCAGGAATGGCTGATGTAGATTCTTCCTTACTATTATTTTGTAAAAATGTTAAACCTTATTCTAATATAGCACTTTCTCGGAGAATGTGCTGATGAGATTTTCGGCGGATATCCATGGTTTTTCAGAGAGGATTGCTTGGAAAGTAAAACTTTCCCTTGGTCTATTGCCGTTTCTGAAAGGCAAAAATTATTAAATGAAGATTTTGCTAGTAAAATAGATTTAAAATCCTACATTGATTATAGGTATAACGAAAGTTTGCAAGAAGTAGAAATATTAGATACAGATTCAACAGAAACAGCTGAAAAAAGGAAAATATTCCATTTGAATTTAAATTGGTTTATGCAGACTTTGTTAGATAGAACTGATAAAATGGCAATGTATAATGGAGTTGAAGTTAGAGTACCTTTTTGCGATTATGAATTAGTTGAATATGTTTGGAATATTCCATGGGAAATGAAAGCATATAATGGTCGTGAAAAAGGTTTATTAAGACTTATTATGGAAGATTATTTACCAGAAGAAATTGTTTATAGAAAAAAATCCCCATATCCTAAAACTTACAATCCGACATACTTAAGTGCAGTAAAAGAAATGCTAACTAATATTATGAAAAAATCTAGTTCTCCTATAAACTATTTATTAAATAGAGACTTTATTTTAAACATAATAGAAACCGATGGTAAAGCTTTCACAAGACCATGGTTTGGTCAATTAATGACTGGGCCACAGCTTATTGCATATTTGTGTCAATTAAACATGTGGCTTGAAAAATATAATCCAAGGATTGAGATATAAAATGCATGTTTTTATGATTACTTTTCAAACTTATTTGCAATTTTTTTGAAAACTTTTTATAAAGGTTTGTTGTATTATGTAAGCAGTAAATAGAGGTTTTTTTCCATAAAAACCCCTATTTTTTTCTCGCTACAACTACAAATCTTCCATCTTCAGTATGATATGAACAAGTTGATAATGTCATTAATTGTTCTTTGTATTTTGCAGTTGCATTTATTTTATATAATGATGCTTTTTTAGCATTTTCTATGAAGTCATTATATTCTTTTTCCGTCTCTGCATTGATAAAATAATAATATCTAAATACATCTTTATCAGATTTATAATATACTTTCGACTTAAATACTGCTATAATCTCAAATATTGAATCTTCATTTGCTGTTGTAAATCTTATGTTAGGATGTTCTTTATAAAATTTTTCATCTGTATACTTCAATAGTTCTTGAAACATTTCTCCATTTCCTAAATTATGACCATATATTTGTAAATTATCACTTGGTCTATCCCAGTTATAATCTTTACTTAAAAATATTGAACCTTTCTCAGTTTTTTCTTTCTTATAATTGTGAGTCAAGTAATATTCATCATCTGTACTTTGTAGTACAGGATAATTTATTTTTGTATTCTCTATTTCTATCCATCCAATAATATCTGAATTTTCTGATTTTAAAGTTTTAACTTGTTTTATTCTTTCATTTTCTTTTGCTTGTTGTTCATTTTCCACTTTTGTTAATTGTATGTTTTCATTTATTTTTATCTCATTTAATAAATTTCTTTCTTCTATTGCTTCTTTTTTTATTGAAAAAAATTTTACAATATAAATAGTTGATAAAGCAATTAATAATATTGAATTAAAATATATTATTTTATAAATTACTTTTTCTTTCATTGCTACAATATATAATCAATAAAAGAATAGGCAATGCCTATTCTTTTATTGATTTCTTTCTTGATAATATGATAAATATTGCAGATATTGTTATGGTTATTAAAGCTAGACCTAAATAACTCTCTATTCCTGTTTTCGGTGTTTCATCTTTTTCTTCTACTTCTTCAGTTACACTATTTTCTTCATCTTCGTTTCCATTTTCTATTTCTACTTCAGATATTTTTGCATAAATAGTAATATCTTTTTCTATTTTAGTACTAAAATCAAATTTATTAATATATTCTGCCTCTGTATAAAATCCATCTATTACATAATTTTCTTCTAGTTCAATATGACTTTTTAATAATTCCTCTGTAATAGTCTCTCCAACTGTAACAACTATTTTATTTGTTTTACTTCCTGTGATTAAAGTTACAACTGCATTTTTCTCGTCGACATTTGGTGTTGCTTTTTCAGGTACAGCACTTTCAGATATTACATTATTGTTTTCATCTGTTAAAACAACATTTCCACCAGCTATAACAACTTTATTAGTTGTATTTTCTGTATTAGTTATTGTGAATTCTGTAAGATGTCCGTTTTCAGCAGCACGAACTACATTTTCATTAACATCAGATGTTAATGTTCCATTCATTATTAATGTTGGATTGTTTGTTGCTGAAGCTCCTTTGTCTATTTCTATTCCATTATTTGAATCAGTACCATTATATCCTAAGTGTAAGTCTATTACTTCAACATTACCACCATTTGCAAGAACACCTCCATATTTAAATCCTGTTATTGATACATCATTTAAAATTACTGTGGCACCATCATAAGATTGAACTCCATATTTTGGTCCATTTTTTAAAGTTATATTCTTTAATGTTAGTTTTCCTTCTGAAAATTGTGCAGTAAACATTGTTTGATTCCCTGATGTTGATGTCCAGTCCTCTGATCCTACTACACTATGACCATTACCATCAATTGTAATCTCTTTTTGAATTACAATTGGTTTTGTTACTGTTATATCATTTTTTAATATAACAGATTCTGAACTAGATATTGCACTAAGCAAAGATTCTTCATCTGTTACTTCTGTTGCCGCATTAGAAATATTAGGTAAAACTAATAAAGCAAACAATATTGTAACAATAAATAAAATTGATTTAATTTTATTATTCATTTTATACCTCCTTAAATTTTCAATGTTCTATAGATAATATTTATACATCCTTTTTACGGATTTTTTTAACTATCTTTAATCTTATTTTTTCCTTTTGTGTTTTTTTTATTTATATATTTTCAAATTTTAAATTTTTCCAAAAAAAATCTATAACCTTTTACTTGTTATAGATCTTTTTCATTATTTATATATAAGTTTTTAATAGTTCTATGTTTCCATTTATTTTATATTCTCCTAAGTTTGCTGGTATTATAAAACTATCTCCTAATTTTAGTTTATATTCTTTATTATGTGTAATTAACTTTCCTTCTCCTTTTACAACATTCATTGCATAAAAACATTCAATATTAGATCTTTCATTTACATCTCCGACAATTTTCTCTACTTTAAAAAACTCTGAGTTTATTAAAGTTTCATTTTTATAAGAGGTATTAAAGATTTCTGAAATTTTGTTAAGATCAATTACATCTATTGCTTTTTCTTTATGAAGCTCTCTTGGCTTTCCATCTTTTCCTATTCTGTTCCAATCATAAACTCTATATGTTATATTACTATTTTGTTGTATTTCACATATTAAACAGCCTTTCATTATTGCATGTATTGTTCCTGCTGGAATATAAATAAAATCTCCTTTTTTTACTTTAATCTGATTTAAGTAACTTTCTATTTTATTTTCATTTATAATTTTTGCTAATTCCTCTTTTGTTAATTTCTTATTTAATCCACATATAATTTTTGCATCTTTTTCACAATCAACAATATACCACATTTCGGTTTTTCCGTTAGAATTTTCAATTTTTTTTGCATATTCATCATTTGGATGTACTTGTATTGAAAGATTATCTCTGGCATCTATAAATTTTATTAATAATGGAAATTCACTTAAAGTTTCTGTTTTTATACCAAAAATATTTTTTCTCATTTCTTTTTTGTTAAATAATTCGCTTAAAGTTTTTCCATTCATTTCTCCATTTTTTATTACACTCTGACCATCTTTGTTTGTTGAAATTTCCCATGACTCTGCAGTTATATCATATGGGGATTCTTTTTTTAAGTATGTTTTTATCTTGTCTCCTCCCCAAATATAATTTTTAAAAACTGGTTCTAAAAATATTGGCTCTTCCATTTTTATCTTCCTTTCTTCTTAAAAATACAAAAATTTTAATCAATTTCTATTGCTCCTGTATATAGTCCATAATACATTCCTTTTTGTTTTATAAGTTCTTTATGATTTCCTCTTTCTATAATTTTACCATGATCTAATACCATAATTAAATCTGAATTTCGTATTGTTGATAATCTATGTGCTATAACAAAAACGGTTCTTCCCTTCATTAATTTATCCATACCATCTTGAACTATTTTTTCTGTACGTGTATCTATACTTGATGTTGCTTCATCTAATATTAGAACTGGTGCATTATCTAAAGCAGCCCTTGCAATTGCAAGTAATTGTCTTTGTCCTTGGGATAATCCCTCACCATTTCCAGTTATTATTGTATCATATCCTTGTGGTAAATGTTTAATAAATTGGTCTGCATTTGCAAGAATAGCTGCTTCAATAACTTCTTCATCACTTGCGTTTTGTCTTGCATATCTTATATTATCTTTTATTGTTCCTGTAAATAAACTAGTATCTTGTAGTACCATTCCAAGAGATCTTCTTAAATCTTTTTTCTTTATTTTTCTTATATTTATTCCATCATATCTTATTTTTCCACCTTGTATATCATAAAAACGGTTTATTAAATTTGTAATTGTTGTTTTGCCAGCACCTGTTGCTCCAACAAATGACACTTTTTCTCCCTCTTTTGCTTCTAGTGATATATCTTTTAAAACTATTTTTTTCTCATCATATCCAAATATTACATTTTCAAATTGAACATGTCCTTTTAGTCTTGCATATGTTATTCTTCCATCATGATGTGGATGTTTCCAAGCCCATAGTCCTGTTCTTTCTTCTGTTTCTGTTAATTTGCCATTTACTATTTTTGCATTTACAAGTGTTACATATCCATCATCTTCTTCAGATTTTTCATCAATTAGTTTAAATATTCTTTCTGCTCCTGCTAAAGCCATTGCAATAAAGTTCATTTGTTGTGAAACCTGCCCTAATGGATTTGTGAATGATTTTACATATTGTAAAAATGCTGCTATACTTCCAATAGATAAAATTCCATTTACAGATAATATTCCACCAATTACAGCAACTAATACATATGCTAAATTACCAATATTCATAATACATGGCATTAATATATTTGCATATGTGTGAGCACTTGATGCACTATCACATAAATCTTCATTCAACTCATCAAATTTCTTCATATTTTCATCTTCATAACAAAAAACTTTTACAACTTTTTGACCTTCTATCATTTCTTCAATGTAACCATTAACTTTTCCCATATCTTCTTGTTGTTTTACAAAATATCTTGAACTATTTCCTCCTAAATATCTTGCAACAAAAGCCATAACGATTACCATTCCTATTACAACTAATGTTAAATATATATTGGTTGTAAACATTGATATTAATACTGTGACCATAGTGATTATTGCAGCAAATGCTTGTGGTATACTTTGGCTTAAACATTCCCTTAATGCATCAACATCATTCGTATATGTACTCATGGTTTCACCATGTGGGTGACTGTCAAAATATCCTATTGGTAAAGTTTGCATATGTTCAAACATTTCTGTACGTATTTTATTTAATATTCCCTGTGATATATTAATCATCAATCTATTATATATGTATGTTGCAATTATTCCTACTAAATAAATACCTGCCATTCCAATTATTGCTTGTAGTAATGAAGTAAAGTCTGGGTTTTGCTGTCCTATTAGTGGTATAATATAATTATCTATTAATTTTTGTATAAATTGAATTCCTATAACACTTACAATTGAACTTGCTATAATTGCTATACATACTATAAAAAATTGTAATTTATATGTTGTAAATACATATTTAAGTAATCTTAATACTGTTTTAGATTTTTTAGTTTTCTTCCCCATCATCTTCACTTCCTTTCATTTGAGATTCATATACTTCTTTATACATTTGATTTGTTTTTAATAATTCTTGTGATGTACCTATTCCATCTATTTTTCCATTCTTTAATACTATAATCTTATCTGCATCTTCTATTGATGTAATTCTTTGAGCAATTATAATTTTTGTTGTATTTGGTATTTCTTCTCTAAATGCTTTTCTAATTAGTGCATCTGTTTTTGTGTCTACTGCACTAGTTGAATCATCTAATATCAATATTTTAGGTTTTTTCAAAAGTGCTCTTGCAATACATATTCTTTGCTTTTGGCCTCCAGACACATTAGTTCCCCCTTGGTCTAATACAGTCTCATATTTTGCTGGAAATTGTTGAATAAATTCATCTGCTTGAGCAAGTTTACAAACTCTTTCTAAGTCTTCGCTAGTTGCTTCTTTATTCCCCCAGCGCAAGTTTTCACTTATTGTACCAGAGAATAAAACATTTTTCTGTAACACCATAGACACACTGTCCCTTAGAGTTTCTAAGTCATAATCTTTAACATTTATTCCACCTACTTTTACTTCTCCTTTAGTTGCCTCATATAACCTCGGAATTAGTTGTACTAATGTTGATTTTGAGCTTCCAGTTTCTCCTAATATTCCAACAGTTTCTCCAGCTTCTATTTTTAAATTTATATCTCTTAATGCAAACTTTTCTTTGTCTTTTTCATCACTATAGCAAAAGCTTACATTGCAAAATTCAATAGAACCATCTTTAACTGTTTTTATATTTTGTGTTTTGTTTTTTATTGCAGGTTCTTCATCTAATACTTCAATTATTCTTTCAGCAGAAGATTGTGAAATTATAATCATAACAAATACCATTGATAATAGCATTAAACTCATAAGTATTTGCCATGCATATGTAATAATACTTGATAATTGTCCAGTTTGCATTTCACCAAATACAATAAATTGTGACCCAAACCACGAAATTAATAATATACATGTATATATTGTAATTTGCATTACCGGACTATTGAATGCAACTATTTTTTCAGCTTTTTTGAAAATTTTATATACTTCATCATTTATATTTTTAAATTTCTTTTTTTCAAATTCTTCTTTTGCATATGCCTTTACAACTCTTATTCCATTTAAGTTTTCTTGTACAACTCTATTTAATGTATCATATTTTTTGAATACTTTTTCAAAATTCGGGTGTGCCTTTTTGGCGATAAAAAATAGAAGAAATCCTAGAATTGGTATTGCACCTAAAAATATACATGCTAATTTTGCATTAATGCTAAAGCACATTATAAGTGCAAAAATCATCATAATTGGTCCTCTAACAAGTATTCTTATAATCATTTGAAATGCATTTTGAACATTTGTTACATCTGTTGTAAGTCTTGTTATTAGACTTGATGTTGAAAATTTATCTATATTTTCAAAAGCATATGTCTGGATTTTTTCAAACATTGCTTTTCTTAAATTTTTAGCATATCCAGAAGAAGCTTTTGCAGCAAACCTTCCAGATAACATGCCAAAAGTTAAAGAGAGTATTGCTGAAATTATTAAAAATATTCCTATTTCTAGAATATATTTTACATCATTATTTTGGATTCCAACATCTATTATTTTTGCCATTAAGTAAGGGATTATTATTTCCATTATTACTTCTAATACAACAAATATAGGTGTTATAATACATTGTCTTTTATAGTCTTTAATATAATTTGCTAATTTTTTTATCATTTTTATAACTTCCTTTCCTTTACTTATTATATGTATTAATGTATCATTATAATTATTTGTAATAAATAACAAAGATATATTATTATCATCTTTACTTACAAACTAAGTTTTCAAAAACACTTGTATTTCAATAATTTTTGTGTTAAAATATTTTATAGTCAATTTTATTATACTTTTTAGGAGGTGCTATAAATGGCAAAATGTGCATTTTGTGATAAATCAGTTGATTTTGGAAATAAACTTAGTATTACACGTTCTCATATTAGTAAGAGAACTTCTAGAACTTGGAAACCTAACTTAAGAACAGTTAAAACAATAGTTAATGGTCAACCTAAAAGGGTTTCTGTATGTGCAAAATGTTTGCGTTCTGGTAAGGTTGAAAGAGCTTAATTTAAAATTAATGAAAAATAAGCTCTAATGTTAGATGCGACTTGACATTTAACATTAGAGCTTATTTTTTAATTCTTAAATATTTCTTCAAATTCTCCACTAGTTATTTTTTCTTTTTCTAATAGTTTATGTGCTACTGCATGAAGTTTGTCCATATTTTGAATTATTATTTCTTGTGCTCTTTTATAACTTTTATCTATAAGTTTTTTTACTTCAAGTCCTATTGCATCTTCTATATTTTCTCCGAACATTTTTTGTTCATATGGATCATTTGATTTTAAATGTATTGGTCCTATATTTTCACTCATTCCATACACTGTTACCATATCTTTTGCAATTTCTGTTGCAACTTCTATATCATTACTTGCACCTGTTGAAATATCATTTAATGATATTTGTTCTGCAGCTCTTCCTCCTAATAATGCCACAAGCTTTTCTTCCATTTCTGTTTTAGATATATAGTATTTATCCTCATTTGTTCTATACATCGTATATCCACCAGCAAGCCCTCTTGGAATTATAGAAACTTCTTTTACATCTTGTTGTGTTGGCAAAAATTTACTTACTATTGCATGTCCAGCTTCATGATATGCTGTTAATTTCTTATCTTTATCAGATATTACTCTACTATGTTTTTCTAATCCAACTGTTACTTTTTTCACTGCTTCTTCTATATCATCCATACAAATTTCTTTTCTTTTTTTCCTTGCTGCTATTATAGCAGATTCATTCAGTACATTGCTAAGTTCTGCTCCTGTAAATCCAGCAGTGTCTCCTGCTATGTCTTTTAAGTTTATATCATCTGCAAATTTTTTGTTTTTTGAATGTATTTTTAATATTTCTTCTCTTCCTCTTAGATCAGGTGGTGCTATAGTTATTTGCCTATCAAACCTTCCTGGCCTTAATAAGGCTTTATCAAGCATTTCTGGTCTATTCGTTGCTGCAAGTACAATAACAGTTTCATCTGTTTCAAATCCATCCATTTCCACTAACAATTGATTTAATGTTTGATTGTTTTCAGAATCTCCCCCGCTTCCACCAGTTCTTCTTGCTCCAATTGCATCAATTTCATCTATAAATACTATACAAGGTGATATTTTCTTTGCTTTTTCAAATAATCTTCTAACTCTTGATGCTCCAAGTCCTGCAAACATTTCTATAAATTCTGATCCACTCATAGATATAAATGGTACATTTGCCTCACCAGCTATTGCCTTTGCTATTAAAGTTTTTCCCGTTCCTGGTTTTCCGCATAATAATATACCTTTTGGAATCCTAGCACCCATATCTTGAAATTTTTTAGGTTCTTTTAAAAAGTCTACTATTTCTACTAATTCATTTTTTTCTTCTTCTAATCCAGCAACATCCTCAAATTTTACTCCAGTGTTGTTATTTTCTTCTCCTCCATATATTTTTCCTTTATCACCCAATCCTTGCATTTTCAGGATTAAAATAAATAATGCAACTATTAAAAGTGTTGGTAATAATGAAAAAAAGGCTGTGCTGATACTTATTAATGGATTCTGTTTTTTCTGAGTTAATTCTATTTGTATATTATTATTATCTACTTTATCTTGTACTAGTTCGATAAATGCTTGAATATTTGGAACTATTACATTTTTTTCTTCTTCTTCACCTCTTAGTGTAACTTTTATAGAAGAAGCTCCAGTTGTCATTTCTATTTTCTCTACTTCATCATTAGATATTTTTCTTATTAATTCTGTGTATGTTAATTCAGTTTCTTCTTTATTTTCTCCTATATTATTTTGTATTAATATTATTGCTAAAGTTCCTAAAATTATTATAACAGTTGCAATTGTTAAAATAGCATAATATATTTTATCTTTATTAGGTTTTTGTTTCATAATACTTCCTTTCTGAATTTAATTTTTATATATACTTTTTTATGCTTCAGATCCTTCTGGTGATGTTCCATCATCTTTTTTCTTTTTCTTTTTGCTTTCATTCTTTTCTTTTTCTTCTTTTTTGCTTTCTTCTTCTTTTCTTCTTTCTTCTTCTTCAGCTTTTTTTCTTTCTAATTCTAATTTTATTTTTTCTTGTTCTTCAACAACTCTCATGAATTCGGTTTGTTTTTTTATTATATCAGATTTAATTAAAATTATAGCTGTAATTAAGTAAATATATGAAATTGTATTATACATAATTCCAAAATATTTTATTTCAAATCCAGTCAATACATTTATTACAATATATATTGCATTTAATAATATAGATAATGTAAGAGCATATGTTGAAATATTAAATATTGGACCAAATTTTAACCTTAATCTGAATAATCTTGAAATTACATAACCTAAAATAGAAAGTAATAATACATCTAAAAATCCTAACCATATATATACAAAAAACATATATATACATGTTATTACAAAAAATACTATTGTTACTTTAATAATATTTCCATTTGTTAATAGATTTACAATATTCTCTTTATTAAAGTTTCCAAACTCATATTGTTTTTGTATATCTGTATAATTATAAGTAACAGCAATTCCAGATGTTCCTTGGCCTTTTAATACAACTTTATCTTTGAAAAATACTATTCCAGTTCCATAAGTATTTAATTCTTCTATAACTTTTTGCTTTTGATTCTCATCTTGTGTTATGGTATCTATAATTATTACATTAAATAATGGGTTTTCATTTTGTATGTAAATTGGTTCCTCTAACTCGAAATTTAAAGTATTATCTAAGAAAGTAAAATTTGGTAATTCATTTTTTAAGTATGCTGTTCCACCATTTAATATTTTATTAAATCTTACACTAAATCCTATACTAATTATTATTGCAAATATAATCATTAGTTTTAAGAAATATTTAATTGCTTCAGAAATATTTTCTATAGCAAAATCCTGATATTTGTCAAAATCTTTTATTGCAATTATAATTCGTTTAAAAAAGTGAATTTTTTTTGTCTCCTGCATTTATATAAACTCCCTCCTGATATTCCTATCAATATACAAAGGTTTTACATTAAATTTTACTTTATCTCCTACTTTTATATCTTTACCTGTTATATCAATAATTATATTACACATTGCAATTTGCCCTAGTACATTACATTTTTCTCCATTTATTTCAACAGTTAAATTTTTATTCCTTACAATATTTTTTATACTATTATATACAATTCGTAATTTAGGTAATATTTTATATAGCTGTTCTTTACACTCCATTCCAATTCCATCTATATATCCTACTTGTGTAATTGCTATTTTAGTATTTTTCTTCGTTTTGTATAAATTTCCATAACCTATATTATATCCTTTAGGCAATTCCTTAATTTCAGAAATTTCTGATTCTAATTCTCCTACAGGTATTAATCCGTGTTTTTCTATTATGGGGATTCTACCCACAAACCCAGCTCCAATTCTTGCAGCATTTAAATGCATGTGTCTAAATCTTAAAAAAGCTGATGTATTACATATATGCAAACATTTTATTTCGATTTTGTTCTTTTTTAAACACTCTACTACTTTTAAGAATCTTTCAAATTGTATATTTGTCCATTTTGTATTATCAGCAAATGCTAGTGAAAAGTGTGAAAACATACCTTCTATTTCAATGTTATTTAACATTTTTAAACATTTTACAATTTTTTCTCCCTCTGAATATAAAAAGCCATGTCTTCCCATCCCTGTATCTATTTTCAAATGTGCTTTTACTATTTTGCCGTTCTTTTTTGCTATATTATTTGCCATTTTTCCGTGCTAATTCTGAACCTATTGTTAATATTATATTATTTTCAATTAATTGTTCTATTTCATCTTCTAATGTAGTTGATGATAACATTAGTATTTCTGCATTTATTTCTGCTTGTCTTAATTGTAAAGCTTCTTCAACAGTTGCAACAGCTAGAGTATTTATTCCATTTTCCACCAAAAGTTTTGAGAGCTCTACTATTCCAATGCCTAATCCATTTCCCTTTACAACTCCAATTATTTTGTATGGAACACCTTCATCATTAGTTTTATTTTCTTCTGCTATTTTTTTTATTATATTTATATTATTTATTAAATCTTCTTTTTTTATTATAAGCTTTTTCAATTTTTTACACCTCTTAAAACTATTTTTTTATATAGTTTTTCAGATATTTTATATAATTTATATGTTAAAGGTTTAAATGGAATATATATTTCTCCTATAAATTCTGTAAATTTTGCTCCAAATCCTTTTTTAAATCTATATAATCCATATTGTGGATGACTCTCATCAACTACTCCAGACACTCCTCTAAAATCATATATATCTTTTTGCTCTTTTATGGCTTGCTTTATACCTTCCCACTGAAGTAAATAGTTTGGCATAAAATTTCTATAGCTGTTACTACTTGCCCCATATAAATACCATATTTTATTTCCATATATTATTAATATAATACCTGCTACAGGCTTGTCCTCTACATATGCCATCAATAATTTCATATGACTTGGTACTAAATTGTCATACATTCTTTCGAAATATTCTAGTGGTCTTATTATAAAATTATCTCTTTTTCCTGTTTCAACCATTATCTTATGAAATTCTTTTAAATCTTCTTTTGTTCCTTCTTTAATTACTACACCTTTTTTTGTAGCTAATCTTATATTATATCTAGTTTTAGAATGAAAGTTTTCAAATACTTCGTCTTCATTTTTTCCTTTTATATCTAATCTAAAAACATATCGTGGTTGTATTTCTTCATTAAAATTCTTAGCATCATCTTTTATTTTATATTTTAACTCTTCTACTATTTTCCTGAATTCTTTATCACTACTTTCTATATCTGGCTCTATTTTTATCACAAATGCTTTATATTGTTTAGCAAGTTCTTTTAAAGATTTAGTTAAATTTTCTAGTACTTCTTTACTGTGTATATCACAAATTGGGCCTCTTGGTGAATACATTAAATTACCAAAAATAGGGATTTTCCTTATAAGAATACTCATTGACCCTATAATATTTCCATTTTCATCTTCACACAATATTATTTCGTTTTTCCAATCTTGTTTTACTTTTCCCCATTCAATTGATTGTTGAAAATTACATCTTTCATGCTCTTCCAAATATTTTTCGTACTTTTCTCTATTTTTTTCATTAACAAGTATCATTATATTAATCTCCTATCTTTAAAATTTTATTTACGCTTTTTGAACTTGCATTCCATCTTTAGAATCTTTTACTTTATATCCCATTTTTTCTATTTTATTTCTTATTTCATCTGACTTTTCATAATCTTTGTTTTCTCTTGCTTTTTTTCTTTCTTCTATAAGATTTTTTACTTCATCTGGTAGTTCTTGTACTTCATTTTCCTTATCTATTTCTAGTCCTAGTACTCTATCAAAATCTAATAAAACTTGTGCATATTGTTTTGATTTCTCATTTCTTTTTATTACTTCCCATACTATTGCCATTGCTAACGGCATATTTAAGTCATCATTTATTGCTTCTAAGAATTGTTCTTTGTATTCATTTATCTTATCTTCTTCTATTACATCATTTCCTTCTAAATGTTTTCTATACCCTTCTCTTAATTTTTGTAATGCTTTACTACTTGAATCTAGAGCCTCCCATGTAAAATTCAATTTGTTTCTATAATGTGATGAGAAATTTAATAACTTATAAGATAATGGTTCATATCCTTTGTTTATTATATCACTTAGCAAATATGCATTATTTAAACTTTTAGACATTTTTCCACCATCTATTAACAAAAATTCGCCATGCATCCAATATCTTGCAGGTATTTTGCCCGTTACCCCTTTGCTTTGAGCTATTTCATTTTCATGATGTGTAGGTATTAAGTCTACTCCTCCTGTGTGTATATCAAAAACATCCCCTAGATATTTATTGCTCATTGCTGAACATTCTATGTGCCATCCAGGATAACATAACCCCCAAGGGCTTTCCCATTTCATAAGATGATTTTTTGGTGCTTTTATCCATAAAGCAAAATCATATGGATTTTTCTTTTCCTCGTCTATTTCTATTCTTGCTCCCGCTTTCTGTTCTTTTAGATTTATTCCTGATAGTATTCCATAATTATCTAGTTTTGATACATCAAAATATATAGCTGTTGATGTTTCATATGCATATCCATTTTCTATAAGTTTTTCTACAAATTTCTCCATGTCTTCTATATGTTCTGTTGCTTTACATATAATTTCTGGCATATCTATATTTAATTTTTTACAATCATCTAAAAATAATTTTGTATAATATGTGGCTATTTCTAATGGATCTTTTCCTGTCTCTCTTGATGATTTTATCATTTTGTCTTCTCCTTCATCTCCATCAGACACAAGGTGTCCCACATCAGTTATATTCATTGCGTGTTTTAATTTATACCCATTGTATTTTAGGGTTCTTCTTAATGAATCCATAAATATATATGTTCTAAGATTTCCAATTGTTGCATCTTTGTATACAGTTGGTCCACATGAATATATTTTTACTTCACCTTCTTTTATTGGCTCAAATTTTTCCTTTTTTTTGGTTAAAGTATTATAAAAATATATATCCATTTAAACTCTCCTCTCTAACGTTGTGTATTTGTGTAAGCTTCATTTGTGCTTGCACCATCTGTATTATTAACATCATTAGTATTATTATTTTTATTTGTATCTGAATTATTGTTTGAAGAATTTGTATTGTTCTTGTTTTCGTCTTCATCCGGATCTTCTGATTCATCTGGTTTTTTATCTGGATCCTTTTCTGGATCTTTGTCAGGCTTTTTCTCTGGCTCTTCTGGTTCTTTTGGTTCTTCTTTAGGAGGTGTTGTGTGAACAGTACATGTACCTTCTGGTAACATATATTTAGCATCACTTGCACTTCTCCAAGATGTATTTGTAGCAGCATCAGTTCTTGTTATAAATACTTTTTCTGTAAAATCTGTACAGTATTCAGTTGCAATTTTACCTGTTTCATTACATATTTTAACTTTTTGATGACATGAACATGATTTAGTAGGCTGTGTTCCAGAAACAAATACTTCTGTATATCCTTGGTTACCTCTAGGATCTTCTTCACAAGCACCTGTTGCAATTAATCCAGAATCTCTGCATATATATGCAGTAGTTATTCCAGTTGGTCTTTCAAATCTTTTTCCTTCCAAGTTTGCATGTATTTCTTTCATTACACTTGCCCAAATTTGCCCAGATGGATTTCCACTAAAATATACAACCTCATTATAATCATACCCATACCAAGTTGCAGCAGTATAATATGGAGTAAATCCACAAAGCCATCTATCATAATCCTTATCTGTTGTACCAGTTTTTGCAGCAACATCCATTCCAGATATTCTACAATTTGTTGCTGTTCCTGTTAATACTGGTTGCGTTAAAATGCTTTTTAATATATACGCATTTTGTTCAGACATTAGTCTTTTTGTTTCCTGTTTTGGCTCTAAAACTGTATTACCATTAGAATCTACAACTTTTGTGTAAAATGTTGGTTCTATATAAACTCCATCATTTGCCACCATTGCATATGCTCCCGCCATTTCCAATGGTGTTATTCCATTTGTTACTCCACCTAAAGCAAGTGGAAGATTTGAATCTTTTTCAAAATTTAATGTACTAATTCCACATTCTCTTAAAAATTCAAGAGAATAATCTGGTCCTATATCTGCAAGTGCTTTTACCATAGGAATATTTTGTGAAGTTTCAATTGCATATCTAACAGTTACCAATCCTCTATAATAATTATAGTTTTTTGGATCATATGTACCATATCTTACAGGAACATCATCATATACTGAACCTGCAGTTAATGTTCCTTTTTCAAGTCCTGGTGCTAATACGGCAATTGGTTTCATTGATGAACCAGTTTGTCTTGGAGACTGTGTTGCCCTATTTTGTCCTCTTGCAACTGTTTTCTCACCAAGTCCTCCAACTGTTCCTAGAACATAACCTGTTTTATGATCTATTATTACCATTGCAGCTTGTGATGTTGTACCTTCTATTTGATTTGAATTTTTTATGTATTTATCCTTCATGAATTCTGCTTCCATAACATTCTGAATATCTGTATTTTGTGTTGTATATATTGTAAATCCTCCACCGAACAAATAATTTTCTGCAACTTTTCTATTATCCCAACCATTTTCTTCTTGTAGTTGTGTTATTATTTGTTCTATCGCTGCATCTGTATGATATGAAAATACAGTTTTTGATATTTCTCCTTGTTCAAATGGAAGTCCTGCATCTACTTTCGCTATTGCTGCATCATATTCTTCTTGTGTTATTTTGTCACCTAATTCTAGCATTTTATTTAATACAGTTTTTGTCCTATATTTTATGTTTTCCATTGTTTCCTCATCTGCTCCAAATGGAATATATGCATTAGGCATGTGATTTATTCCAGCTAAAAATGCAGATTCTGCTAAATCTAATTCTGATGCATTTTTATTAAAATAATATCTTGATGCAACTTGTACTCCATAGGCTTTATCTCCTAGGAATACTAAGTTTAGATATAGCTCTAATATCTGATTTTTTGAGAGCATTTGCTCAATATTATATGCTCTTCCTATTTCTTTTACTTTTCTTGTCCAATCTCTTTCGTCTTCACCAGTTATGTTTTTAACAACCTGTTGGGTTATTGTACTTCCACCATAAGATGCTTCTCCTATTCCTATTTTGCTTAGTAAATACTTAAATGTTGCTGATAGAGTTCTTTTTATATCTACTCCTGAATGTTCATAAAATCTTTCATCTTCTATTGCAACAAATGCTTTAGGTAAATATTGTGACATCTCATCTAATGATATTACTTCTCTATTTTCTTCTCCACTAAGTGAGGTTATAACATTACCATTTATGTCTACCATTACTGAATTTGAATAATTTACTGCTAATAGTTCTTCTGATATTGTAAATTCATCTCCAAAAGCTCCAAAAAAGGCTCCTGCAAGTATTCCTCCTCCTATTATAATTAGCAAAAATAAAGTTATAAAAAATATTTTGAAAAATAATCTTAATTTTGGATGTTTACTTGGCTTTTTCTGCTTTTTAGGCTTTTTTTCTGGTTTTATTTTGTATACTTTTGTTATATCGTCTTTCCTTCCTGTGCTATTTTTTTTCTTACTTTTTTTGTCCATTTTTTTCATTCCTTTCATAAAACAAATTTAATAAAGAATGTACTTTTTCAATTTTATTCAGCTTGTTTTACTTTATTCTTCTAACATAAAATTACCAGTAACATTATATAATATTACTGGCAAAATAGAAAGCCTTTTTTATTAATTTTTTATTAATTATGGGTTTAATTCAATAATTTATTATCTTAAAATATTTTTATCAAATCAAATTCTGTATAGTCTGCACTTACTAGTTTGAAATCTATATTATCTATTTTTCCGCAAATTGCTTTTTTATGTGATTCTCCATGCAAATGTCCATATATGCAAGTTTTAACATTATATTGTTTCATTATTTCTATTAAGTTACTTTCAAATGGAGGATAATGCATACATACTATTATTTCTTTATTTGTTCCATATTTTTTTATTCCATCATCTAGAGAAATTTTTAATCTTATCTCTTCTCTTTTTTGTATTTTCTTATCTTCTTTTTCGTCTTGTATATTCCATCCTCTAGTACCAGCTATTATTTTATCCTCATATAAATAACTATTATTATATAAAAAATCTATATTTTGAAAATTTCTTTCATTTAAAAATTTTCTCATACTTGTTAATGTTGTCCACCAATAATCATGATTTCCTTTTAATAAAATTTTTTTCCCTGGTAAATTGTTAATAAATTCAAAATCTTTAACAGTTTCGTTTAAATATAATCCCCAAGAAAAGTCACCTGGTAATAAAACCAAGTCTTCATTTTTTACTTTTGATACCCAATTTTCTTGTATTTTTTTTTCATATCCTTCCCATCCAAATATATTCATTGGCTTATTGGTCTGAAATGATAAGTGTAAGTCAGCTATTGCAAAAATGCTCAAAAAATCACCTCAAATTTTCAAATTTGCTACTGCATTTAATTTTAAATCTGATATTTCATTATTTATATATTTATAAAATCCGAGCAGATGCAATCATAGCAGCATTGTCCGTACACAAATTTAATTCTGGATAATAAACTTGTATGTTTTGTATTTTTTTAAATTCATTTCTTATATATGAGTTAGCTGAAACTCCTCCTGCTAATACAATTTTATTAATTCTATGTTCTTGTGCCGCTTGAATTGTGTTTTTTATTAATATTTCTGTTACTATTTTTTCAAAACTCGCACATAAATCTGCTTTATTTATGTTTGGATTTTTGTTAAACATATTTAATATTGCTGTTTTTATTCCACTAAAACTAAAGTCTAAATTATTAAAATGTGTTTTTGGTAATTCTATATTTGCCTTTCCTTCTTTTGCTAATTTATCTATTTTAGGGCCACCTGGATAACCGCAAACCAATTATTCTTGCAACTTTATCAAATGCTTCTCCGAATTGCATCATCTCTTGTTTTCCCTAAGATTTCAAATTTATTGTAATCTTTTATATGCACTAAATGTGTATGCCCACCAGATATTATTAAACATAAAAATGGTGGCTCTAAATCTTTTGTAGTTATGTAATTGGCTGCTATATGACCTTCTATATGGTTAACTCCTATTAATGGTTTATTTAAAGCAAAGCTTAATCCTTTTGCATAAGAAACTCCTACTAATAAAGCACCTACAAGCCCTGGTCCACAAGTTACACTTATTGCATCTAAATCTTCAAATTTTGTTTTTGCTTGCTTTAAAGCCTGCTTTACTACTTGATTTATAACTTCTATATGACTCCTTGATGCAATTTCAGGTACAACTCCACCAAATTGTTCATGTATTTTTATTTGTGAATTTATTATATTTGATAAAGTCTCTCTTCCATTTTTTACAACAGCTGCAGATGTCTCATCACAGCTTGTCTCTATTCCTAATATAATTATATCTTTCATATAATACCCTTCTATTAAAATAAATTAAATATTGAACTCACAATAAATTCCATTCCTGTTATTACAGCTTGAAATAATGGTTGCAATATAAGTCCTGAAAGTCCTGTTATCCATAATGCAAGAAATACTATATAAAATATATATTGTTTATTTATAAACCAATTTCTAGCATTATATGGTAAAAAATGCATTAAGATTTTAGAACCATCTAATGGTGGTAATGGTATTAGATTAAATACTCCAAGCCCTATATTAATTGAAACAACATAGCTTAAAAACAAATATAAATATAGTGTATATTGTCCTGCTGTTATTCCAAATTCCTGTAATAAATACATAATTACTAAGAAAACAAATGCTATTATGAAATTCATTATTGGGCCAGCTGCTGCAACAATGGCCTCTGCTTTAGATAGTGGCATATCCCTATTAAAATTTCTCGGATTTATCTGTACTGGTTTTCCCCAACCAAAACCTGCAAATAAAAGCAACATTATTCCAATTGGATCTATATGGCTTAATGGATTTAAATTTAGTCTTCCTTGCATCCTTGGTGTTGCATCTCCTAATTTATCTGCTGCAAAAGCATGTGCAAACTCATGAAATGTTATTGCTATTATAACAGCTGGTATTGTTAAAATAAATCCTATTATTCCACCTGGTTGAGTTGCAACTGTTGACAAAGATATAAGTAGCATTATTCCTAATATTATCCACAAAATTCTATTATCAAATGAGAAATTAAACATTTTCTCTCCTTCCATTCATTAAATTATATTGCGTAATTAATGTAAATATTATAACACAATTTAAGATTTTTTCAATTGTTTCTATATATAATTAAATTTCCTTTACAATATTATTATTTTTCTATATAATTGAAGTATTAATTTAGATTTTTAAATTTATTTTTATTATATGAAAGGAATGATAGCAAATATGAAGGGGAAAGCCAAATCTACTTTAGGAATTATTATTTTCCTTGTACTTTTAGCTAATGTTTTTCATAAATTTTCAGTTTTGTTTGATGAATTTCCAAACCCTTTTGATTATGCACGTATAACTGATGTTTCATATAAAGGTATAATTGTTGATGAACCAGAAAGTTATGGCAAAATTGCCGTTACTGAGCGTATAACTTTTGATGTTCATGCTGCATCAAAAGATAATCCTTTTTGGGAATTATGGAGAGATTTACCAGAAAGTTATATAGATGGTGAAAAAGTAGATTACACCGTAAAGTCTGTTAAACAAATTCTTGATGATGGAACAGAAATTATATATGTGGAAAGTCCAAAATTATATTGGGATGATTCTGATTATTTGAGCTCATCTACATTATATGGTCCTGGGAAATGGTACCATAGTGAAGGTCCGTATAGTGAATATTCACGACAATATGAGTGCTTGCTTTTTTACGTAGATGGAATATATCGTGAAAATATAACTTTTGAAATTGAATATGAAATGAATAATGCTGCATTTCGTTATGGAGATTGTTCTGAACTTTATTTATCTTTTTATTCTGGAGACACAATAAAATACTTAGATTCTTTTAATGCACAGATATTAATTCCAAACAAAGACATGCCAAGAAACGGAAATTATGAATCACATACATATGGTACTAGCTTAGGTAATTTTGCATATACAGAATCTGCAAATGTTAATCCTGGCTATTACACATTTTCATTCAATTTAGACAAAGAAGACTTAAAATTTGATCCTTATAGTAACTATTTGGAATTTACCCTCATCTCTTATGGTACTGATAAACATAAATTTACAGATTATGCATCCAGAAATCTTTATTACTATGATAATAATGTTTTACCTGAACTAAGATATGAACATCAAGAATATGAAGAAGATTATAATTCACGTATGAATCTTAAAAAAGCAACATTATTTGTATGTTTAATTGCTTCTGCATTAGTAATAGCTTATATATATTTTAGAACTAAGAAAATAGAAAAGGATAATACATTTTATGAACCTTATGAGCAAATTGATTATTTTAGGGAAATCCCAAGTGATCTTGATCCATTATTTGCCTCTGAATTAGTATTTTGTAAAGATAGCTTATCTTCAAACTATTCTAATGCTTATTCTGCTATTGTTTTGGATTTGGTAAGAAAAGGTTACATTTCTACTGAAAGAATTGATAATTCAAAAGATTGGACAAGTAATAATGTAAAAATTATTGTAAATTATAAACCTACATCATATTTTAATAATAATGAACTTGTAAATTCTGATATGAACATTAATGATAAAACTAATTTAGAACCACTCACTCCTTCTGAAGATGCTTTTTTTAAATTAATTATTAGACATTCAAAGGGAAATGAAATTTCTATGGATGAATTTCAAAAGAAAATTTCTAGTGATTATGATAATACTAATAGCTTTGTTAAAAATGTAGAAAATTCAACAGTTAATATTGGAATATCACAAGGATATTTTCAAAGAGCTAATTTTGATTATTTGATGGAAAGATCTAGAACTTTATCAACATTTTTCATGTTACTTGGTATTGCTTTTATTATAATTATAAATCCTGTGCTTAGTACCTTACCTATGGGAACAGCATTTGGTGGTTTTACTATTTTGGGATGTGTATTAATTATATGTTCTATCTATCTAAAAAAAGTTTCAAAAAAATATATATTGCTTACGCAATTTGGAGAAAATGAATATACCAAGTGGAGAGGATTATATAATTTTTTAAAGGGTGATACACTTATGAATGAACGTACAATTATAGAATTACCATTGTGGGAAAAATATTTAGTATATGCAACAGCATTTGGCATTTCTCAAAATGTTATATCAGCTCTTAAAATTAGATGTGAAGATACAACACCAAGTCCAATGTTAAGTAACTCATATTATCTTTCTAGTAATTTTTATGTTAGTATTAGCCGTTTCCAATCTTCTGCACATAGTGCATCATATCAATCTAGGTATAGTTCTGGCATACACGGAGGATATGGTGGTCGGTGGCCGTGGTGGTGGCGGTGGCCGGAGGAGGTCATTAAAAATAAGAGGTCAATGATTTATGTTATTGACCTCTTATTTTTATCTCTTTTGACTCATCATACATTGATGACAAATAAATCTTAATTCCTTTTTTCTGAAATTTATATAATATTTTTTTTAAATCTTTTTGCAACTTTTCACAAATTACTATAATTTTGCAAATACCATTATTTAATAAATATTCTGCAGATGGCATATCCTGAGCATATATATCCCAACTATTATCAAAAATAGATTCATTCATTTTATGTCTATTCATTCTATTACTGTCTATCAAAAACGCTGGTGGTGCATCTTTTTCTATTTTCATATTTTTAATAATCTCTGAACCCTTTATTAATCCAATTTTTATTTCTTTATTATCAACTGTTGGTATTGCCCCTAATTGTTCATCAGTACCATTATATAATGGTATTGGTCTAAAGCCTAATCTTGCAATATTCAATCCTTCTTCTATGCTTTCTAATCCTGGTAAATCAATTATTATTGCATACTCTTTTATATTCTTAATTTTCTTCAATATGTTAGGGATATAATTTATTGTCTTACTTAAATCCTTTTTATGATCATATACTGTAATTTTTTCATTAACCCCTATAAATTGCACTGGTCTTACCCATTTTGCCCATTCAGAATCAAATGGAGCCCATATTCTATATATTTCTTTACAATTCATAATTATGACCTTTCTATCAAAACAGGAATATCTGCAGCATATGAATCAATTCTTGGCAAGTTGCTTATTCTAGCATAATATCCTGCATGTTTTCCTTCAACACTGTATGAACCTATACAAACATGATATTTTTCGTTTTTTTCACCTTGTAGCTGATTACTAATAAACATTTTTTGTGCTATATATTGTTTTGGATGCTTTCTTACATCTTTTATTATTTGTTTATACTCATCTTCTCTACATGCTTCTGGTATTGAAATTTTTTCTCCAACTCTTCCACATGCTGGTTTATAAATATAACCATTTTTGTTTTTGAAGTCTTTTACTTCCATAGTTTCTGGAAGTAATTCTCTCCATTTTTCTAGTCGTACTCCATTTTTTTCAAGAATATCCCAGCAAAGCGGAAACCTCTTTGTCTGTGCGAATATTGCAATTGGGTGATTGCAAGATGTAGTTATTGTATCAAAATACCCGTCCCAATATTTTGGCTTAATATTAATTAGCCATTCTAAAGGTGTAAATCTAAAAATTCCATCAATTTTCCCATTGTTCCCATCAAGTATACTATATGCTTCTTTATTTTTAAAACGCAAATGATCTGCTGCTACATAAATTATACTAAATCCTAAACTTTTAAGTTTATCCCCTAAAAACTCCATAACCTGTCTATCGTCACTATAGGATGTACAATGAACAAGTGCTATTGTTCCATTCTTTTTTACTTTATTACTAATTTCTTTTGTTAAACAGTCACCAAAATTCTTATACCAATACTTGTTTTTTTCTAACAAATTCATCGCTATTTGTGGCATTATGGAACTTTCTGCAAATCCACCTGGAACATCACTGTTTACCTCACTTATTACCCACTTGTTTTCTGTTGTTTTATGAAAATCAAATCTCATAAGCCTAATATGTTTTTCTTTTTCATAATCTCTCATTTTTTTAAGCTCTTTATTTATTTTCCTTGGCAATTTCAATATTTTAGCATCTTCTAAATTATTATTTAAAAATTCTTCTGCCATTCTAGTTTCCATGTCCAATTGTTCTGTATATTCTATTAATTCTTTATTTTCTTTTTCACTAAGTATCAATACATATTTGGCAATAGTATTATTATCTACAAACTGCGGATCCCATTTATATGCATCAAACATAAGATCTAGTTTATATTCATTATATTTTTCTTTTGGTATTGATAATAATTTCATTTGCTCTCCTTATTCTATAATTTCTACTATTACATACTAAGTATTTTTAAGCTTTGTAAATTCATGAAATTCTGTATTGAAATATACTACTTTAACTTTTTGAATTATCTAATGTAAGTCTATAATTTATAAATATATTTAAATCACCTTTAATAAAAGAGTACCATTTAAGGATTTTTAATATTTATTAAGATTTATTTTTAATTTGCTAATGTTCTAATTCAAAGGCTTCATTGAAAATTTTTATAAAATGCTTGAAATCCTACTTTTATACTAAATTACTTCAATATTTCACGTTTATTATACCACATTTTTTATATTACTGCGACATATCTATTTTAAACCTATATGTTGATAAAAATATTTTACTATTTTTCTTGACTTTTTGTTTACAAATATATTTTTAACCTGCAAGACAAATTACTACTTAACGATTTATTTGTTGTGCAAATTATGTTGTTTCAAAGAGTTTTAATTCCACAGAAATTAGTATGATTTTCTAAAAAAATTTTTAATTAAATTCCAGATTTTCTTATACCACCTTATATTGTTTGTTTCTACTAAAGCTAACTCTTGATTATTTTGTGAACTATTTATAGAAGTGTTTTTATGATTATTACTAAAAATGTTATCTGGATTATATTTTCCTCTAAGCTCCATTTGGTACTTGTCTTCATTGCTCTTTAAAATATTCTTTACTTCTAATATTTCATTATCATCTTTGCACCAGTAATTTAAATATAACAAAACTATTATAGACATTGTTTCTTTTTTTATATTTTGTTCGTTTAATGGTATATCGTCAGTATATTGTGGATTATAATCAATTTCTCTTTTTTCTCTTAACATACTAATTAAGTTGGTTGGCAATTTATCTATATATTCATTTCCTAATAAATTTAAAACTTGGTATACCTCTGAATATATTTCTTTAGTTTTTATATTCATACTTCTTTTCCTTTATAATCTTTTTCTGGTTCTTCTAGTCCTTCTCTTAATGTTTCTTTGGCAATAGCCATATCAGATAATTTTGTTTCTTTACAAGCATCTAGTAAAATTCTTCGTGTTCTTTTACTTTTAGTTGATTCAGATAAGCTTTCACTTGGTGAGCTATGCTCTAAAATGACTCTTCTTACATTTTTTCTTTGTGGTCTTAATAAATTATCACTTTGCTCATTAGTATTCAAAATAGTTTCTTTACAAGCATCTAGTAAAATTCTACGTGTGCTTTTACTTTTCGTTGAATTAGATAAGCTTTCACTTTGTGAGCTGTGATTTAAAATGACTCTTCTTACATTTCTTCTTTGTGGACTTGATGAATTATCACTTTGCTCATTAGTATCCAAAATAATTTGTTTTGTATTTCTTTTCCCCACATCTTGAGAAATTGCTTGTTTTTTAAATTTTTGAGCTAATGTTAATGCATTATCTACGAGCGATGAGTTCCATCCTAATTGTTGCATTCTTTCTTTAATTTGACTTAATTGTCCAATATTTCCACTAGCAATCAATTCATTATAATTTCTTGAAACATCATCCATATTCGAAGATAGTTCAGTAAAAAGAGTCTCTCTATTTTCTGGAGCAAGACTTGAATAATGCTGGCTATTTTTTATAAAACTCTCCGTTCCATCTTGATTTTCACAGTAATATCCTAAAATAAACTGTGGTGGTATTTTCTTCATTTTCGAGCAAATTCTATCTAAAATGCAATGTTCATCATATTGCTGTCCAGCTGTTCTTTTATTTTGATCTGGAAATCCTAAAAAAATCGTTTCTCCACTTTCATTTTGTATGTATAAAGGTACAGCAATTATAACATTTGCTTTTGTTCCGTTACCAAACTTGTATCCTCTAATTTCTTGACTTATGCTTTGTATATTTTCATTTGTTCCTAATGAAATTGATGTACTTAAAATAGTTTTACTATTATTATTTATATTTAAGCCTTCATTGCTAATACTATCTGCTATATCTTGTTTTTCTTCTCGGCTACCTTTATCAATTCCATGAATACCTATTCCATATTCTCCTTGTTCCAGTTCATCAAAAATCTCTGCTAAATCAGATTTTTTTATTTTTGATTCTTTGTCTTTATTAAGTTCTTGATATATAATTTCAATATCTGCATCGTTTTGAAATCTATATAATTCTTCTATTCTTATTTCAATCAAATGTGGCTTTTTTGTCATAAATGTCCTAACATTTGTTAGGTTCAACGCATATGCTGCAGAATTATCAACATAAAATTTTCCGTCTTTTTTATATACAAGCAATTTTCTTTTTAGTCTTAATTCAGTTTTAGTCTTTGCATATTGACTTGTGTTCGTCTTTAACATTGTTTGACTTTGAGTCTTTAAAATTGTCTTTGTTCTTGAACTTGGGCTTTTTGTTAAAAGTAACTGTCTTTGTTCTATCTGTTTTCTTATACTTTCGTTACTTTGATATCTTACCATATTATACTCCTATTATATCTTAATAAAGTTTCTATTCGTTATTAATTATACACATTACCTATGCACACATTTTCTCTTTATATTTCAATGATATTTGTTTTTTAGTTTCTTCCATTTGTATTATAATTCCTTTTATAGTAGAAGTAATATCTAAAATTCTAGAATTATTTTTTTGTTTTAAATTCTTAAAATATTCAAATTCATAATTTTCTATGAATTTTTTATAACTGCTTTTGCCGAAGAATATATTAAATAAATTTCTTTTAATTTTATTAACTATGTTTTCATCATATGTTTGTAATTGATAAATATTATTTTGAAATATTTCATTTATATTATTTAGAGCATCATCTGTACACCATTTTATTCTTGCCTTGCATTCATCAATAATAACAGCATAATTCAATTTTCTCTCAGCACAAGCTATTATAGTATTTCTTATTTTTTCTATTTCTTCATCTTTTAAATCTTCTTTTTGTATTCTTTCTGTTAGTGTTACTATATTAGCAATAGCAATTTTTTGGTTATTTATTGCACTTTCCATTATTTTAAATACATTTACATACAGATTATTATATGTATTAATTAGCTTGCTTATTTCAATTTGATATTTTTCAATATTATTATTTATTTCATTATTATACTTTTCAATTTTCTGATTATAAAATTTTGCTTTTTGCTCAAAAAACTCTCTTATTTCATTTATTTTTGTATCTTTCAATTCTTCTATGCTTTTCTGATATATTGCTAATTCAATCATTGAAATTTCATTTTCTACATGATCCAAATTATATAAGTTCTCATTTAATTTTTCAAATATTTGATTTTTTTTCATCGTTTTCTTCCTAATTATCTAAACACATCATCTATTTTATCTTGATACTTTTTGCCCAATTTATTCATACCTCTATCCATTTTATTCAGTGTTGGACTTAAAATTTTATTACTAGCATATCTAGTTACTATATTTCCTATTCGTAATATATCATTAATTTCATCTAACATTCCTTTATACTTCCCTTGTAGTGATTTATCTACCATATACTTTAATCCTAATGTACTTATTAATCCTACACCAACTGTTGGAATCATAACACTTGCTGCTAAAATACCAGCACCAGTGGCAAGCTTTTGTATCTGTGGATTCTTTACTAATGCATTTACAGTCTTTATTGCTCCACAACCTGTTAATTCAATTCCTTTTCCTAATCCCTTTAAAGTATATTTACCTGTAGTTTTTGCAATACCCTTTATTACTTTCTTTGTATTTGCATTCATCTTTTGACTCCTTTTAATCTATTATTTGCGATAAATAATTGTTTTGTTGTTTTATAAGTTGCATCCTTTTCATTTCCAGTTCTTGTAAATATTTGTTTAAATCACTTATTTTAGTTTTTTCAATATCTATGCTCATACCATTAATATGTACATTACCATATTTACCATCTATTTTAAACATTTTATTCTCCTCAAAAATTATTAATCTATTCTCAATATATATATCATAACAAAGAATTTTTAGCAATAGATTTGAAATATTTTGATAGCATTTTTAGTGGGATTTCTCTTCATCAATATCTTAAAGTTATTTTATTTGTTGAATTTCGAGATTCCTATTTAATTTCATGTTTTTATCTTTATTTTTCTATATTTTATAGTGGACTTATCACTCCTATAATCCCATTATAAATTATTGAAAGAATTAGCATAACAAATTTTTTTATCTTTTCGTTATATTTTAAATTTCCAGCAAGTATAATAAATAAAAATGGCATTATTATTGGCAATATTACTATTAATGATAATTCAATAATTAATCCTATTGTATCACTCATAAATTTCTCCTCAACAAATTACTATAACTCTTTATTGTCTCTTTCATATAATAGCACTTATTGTTGCTCTTCTTTTACAAATTAAGGACAGATATTTTTTGTATTATCTGTCCTACCTGTCATAATTATTATTTTAATTAGTTTCTATCTGATGTATTTCCTATTTTAATTTTTTATTACAGTTACTAACTTATAAAAACTCTTTAAAAGCCTTTAAATCTCTTTAAATTTTTACAGCTATTTTACAGCTACCAGAATAAATTTATTAAAATTCATTAGTTTCTATTAGATTTTCCTATTCTTTTTGTATTGTCTATAACTCGCTATTTGCAACATATTAAGAACTTTCAGTATTTATTAAGATTTATTTTTAGTTTGCTAATGTTCTAGTTCAAAGGTTTCATCGTTGGGAAAAACAGAACATCTCTTATTGATGCAGAATTAGTAAATAACATTATCATTCTATCTATTCCTATTCCTAATCCTCCTGTTGGTGGCATACCATATTCTAAAGCAGTAATAAAATCTTCATCTAACATATTTGCCTCTTCGTCTCCAGCTTCTCTTGCTTCTAATTGTTTTTTGAATCTTTCATATTGATCTATTGGATCATTTAATTCTGAATATGCATTAGCATATTCTCCACCATTTATAAATAGTTCAAATCTCTCTGTAAGTCTTGGGTCTTCTTTTTTCCTTTTAGTTAAAGGAGAAACTTCTACTGGATAATCACATATAAATGTAGGATTTATCAATGTTTTTTCTACTTTTTCTTCAAATACTAAATTTATTAATTCTCCTCTTGTTATTTTATTTTCATCATATTCTATTTCTAATTTCTTTACTATTTCTAGTGCTTCCTCGTCTGATTCTATTTTATTAAAGTCAATTCCAGTTACTTCTTTTATAGAATCAATCATTGTAATTCTTTTCCATGAAGGTGTTAAATCAATTTCTGTTTCTTGATAATTAATTTTGGTTGTACCAAAAATATCTTTTGCTATTGTAGAAAATATTTCTTCTGTTATATTCATCATATCATTGTAGTCATCATATGCAGAATATAATTCCATACAAGTAAATTCTGGATTATGTTTTATATCTATTCCTTCATTTCTAAAGTTTTTTCCCATTTCATATACTTTATCAAATCCACCAACTATTAATCTTTTTAAATATAATTCTGTTGCAATTCTTAAATACATTTCAATATCTAAAGCATTATGGTATGTTATAAATGGTCTTGCTGCTGCTCCACCAGGAATTATATTTAATGTTGGAGTTTCTACTTCTAAATAACCTTTCTCATCTAAAATTTCTCTTATTTTTTTGATTATTTTTGTTCTTAGTTCAAATGTTTTCTTTACTTCTGGATTTACTATTAAGTCAACATATCTTTGTCTATATCTTAAGTCCATATCTTTTAATCCATGAAATTTTTCTGGCAATGGTCTTAATGATTTAGAAAGTAATATCACATTTTTAGCATGTACAGATATTTCTTCAGTTCTTGTTTTAAAAACAAATCCAGTTATACCTATAATATCTCCAATATCATATGTTTTAAATTCTTTATATAATTCTTCTCCTAAATCATTTAAACTTACATAACTTTGTATTTTCCCTTCAGAATCTTGTATATGGCAAAATGAAGCCTTTCCCATTATTCTTTTTGCTATTATTCTTCCTGCTATGCTTACATCTTTTTGTTCTAATTCATTATAATTTTCTATTATTTGTTTGCTCGTGTGAGTTCTATTATATTTTGTTATTTCAAATGGATCTTTTTTTTCATTTTGTAGTTCTTTTAATTTATCTCTTCTTATTTTCATTAAATTATTAATATCTAGTTCTTGATTTTCATCCATAATAATCCCTCTTTCTATTGTTCTTAATGTGCATATTATATAATAATTAGCATATTTTGTAAACCTATTTAAATAAAAAAGCCCAAATCATTAAACTAATTTGTTTAAAATTTGGGGTATATTATAATATACTAATTATTTTAATTACTCTTCTTCATTAACTCCTTTTAATAACTCAACTTGTGAAACAAGTAATGCCTCCATTTTAGCTTTATAAACATCAAATTGTTTTTTTGTATCTTCTAATTCCTGCTTTTTTAGAGCTATTTGTGTCTTTAAACCTTCAACTGCTTCTTTTGCTTCATTTTCAGCTTGTTTTATTATTTGATCTGCTTGTTCTCTTGCAACATTTTTAGTGTCTTCTGCTGTTTTTTGTGCAATTACTAATGTACTTTGCAATGTATTTTCTATTGTTTTGTATCTTGAAACATTTTCTTCTAATTCTTCTAGCTTTGCTTTTATTTCCGTATTTTCTTTATAAATCTTTGTATAATCTTCTGTTAGATCATCTAAGAACTGATCTACTTCTTCTACACTATAACCATTTACCATTTGTTTTGCAAATTTTTTGTTTTCTATTTCTAATGGTGTTAACATGTTTTCCTCCCAATACAACTATTAATTTGTGCCAGTGTTATTTCTTAACCATGACACAGATATTTTGCTTTTTATTTCATCTCTTGCCATGTCATTTACAATCTCATAATTATATGGAGCAACTAGGAATATTGAGTTTGATATTTTTTCGATATGTCCATCTAAAGCATGTACCGCACCACTTATAAAATCTACTATTCTTCTTGCTACATCTTTATTTACATACTCCAAATTTACAATTATAGATTTTTTTTCTTTTAGTAAATTACATATTTCTTCTGATTGTTCAAAACTTGTAGGTTTTGAAATTTTCATTTTAACTTGAACCTGTGGCATTGAAACTATTTTATTTCTTCTTCCTATTCCAAAGATTCCTCTTTCTTCTCTTTCATCTACATCTTCTTGTTCACCTTCATATTCTGGTTCAAAATCGAATCTCTCTTCATTTTCTCCTTCTCCGGTTTCCTCATCTTTAGTATCTACTCCAAACATATTTAAAACTTTATTTACAATTGCTCCTGCCATCTAAAAAACCTCCCATACAACTTCTCATTTGTTGTTAATTTATTATAGTATCTATCTTTTTACATTTATTGTCAATACTTTTTATGATTGTAATCTAATTTTAATTTTTTTGTAATATTATTGTAATATTAATTGTTTTCAAGTATTTCATCATATAATTTTATCCTTG
>CALWZV010000012.1 GCA_944386115.1 uncultured Clostridia bacterium | reverse complement strand
TTTTATTAACACTTTCATCTGTTTCTGCAAAATATTGTCTTCTTTCTGAATGTCCTATAATAACATATTCAACGCCAATTGATTTTAGCATATCTGCTGAAATTTCTCCAGTATATGCTCCACTTTCTGCAAAATGTACATTTTGTGCACCAATCTTTATGTTTGTATTTTGAACAGCTAAAAGAGCATAAAATAAATCTATATATGGTACACACAAAACTACTTCATTTTTAGTGTCTTTAACAAGTGGTATTAATTCTTCTATGAAACTTAATGTTTCATTTGGCAATTTATTCATTTTCCAGTTTCCTGCTATTACTTTTTTACGCAATTTGAATTTCCTCCTTTTAAAATCTAAATGCCATTCTATATATTAACATATGAATGGCTATTTTAGATTCTTAATATTATTTATCTTGTAAACATTCTATTCCTGGTAATTTTTTTCCTTCTAAAAACTCTAGTGTTGCTCCTCCTCCTGTTGATATATGTGACATTTTATCTGCTAATCCCATTTTTTCTATAGCTGCTGCAGAATCTCCTCCACCAATTATTGTTACTGCATCTGATTTTGCAAGCACTTTTGCTATTTCTTCTGTACCTGTTTTGTATTTGTTAAATTCACATACTCCAAGTGGTCCATTCCATATTACAGTTTTTGCGCCTTCTAATTCTTTTTCAAATTTTCTTATTGTTTGTTCTCCTATATCTAATGCTTCAAAATCTTCAGGAATATCAACTGATTCTACGAATTTATCTTCTGCTTCATTAGAGTAATCTTTTGCAACATGTGAGTCTACTGGTAATACAAATTTTATTCCTTTTTCTTCTGCTTTTTTCATTAAATCTAATGCTAAATCTAATTTATCATATTCACAAATTGATTTACCTATTTTATGTCCTTGTGCTTTTAGGAAAGTATATGCCATTCCTCCACCAATTATAAGTTTATCAACTTTTTCTATTAATTTCTCTATAACTCCTATCTTGTCAGAAATCTTTGCTCCTCCAAGTATTGCTATAAATGGTTTTTTAGGATTTTCTAATTCTGTTCCTAAAAATTCAAGTTCTTTTTCTATTAGGAATCCTGAAACTGCTGGCAAGAATTCGGCAACCCCTGCTGTAGAACTATGTGCTCTATGTGCTGTTCCAAATGCATCATTTACAAATATATCTGCTAAACTTGCTAACTCTTTTGAAAATTCTTTATCATTTTGCTCTTCTCTTTTATCATATCTTACATTTTCTAATAATACTATTTCTCCATCTTGCATTGTATTTATAAGATTTCTTGCACTTTCTCCGTATTATATCATTTGCTAATTTAACATCCTTATTTAATAATCTTGAAAGTTCATCTCTAACTATTTTTAAAGAATATTTTGGATTTACTTCTCCTTTTGGTCTTCCAAGATGTGAGCATAAAATAACTTTAGCATTGTTTTCTATTAAATATTTTATTGTTGGAAGTGCACCAACTATTCTTCTATTATCAGTTATTTCTCCTGTTTCTGGATCTTGTGGTACATTAAAATCACATCTAACTAATACTTTTTTATTTTTTACATCAATATCTCTTACAGTTTTTTTATTCATTTATAAGCTCCTTTCAATTAGCTTTTTACACTATCTATATTTTGTAATTCAAATCTGTATTTTTGCTTTATGTTTGGATATTTATTATGATCTACTTCTGATAAAAACATATCATAAGGTCTTACATATAGTTCATTATTCCCATATAAAGCCCTATATATAACATATTTTTCTCCTGTTTCGCTATGAATTGCAGTGTCTTCTACTATATAACTATCACCTTTAAAATGCTTATATACACCATGAATCTTTAATTCGTTATTCATTGTTTATTCCTCTTACATTTTACTTATTTTTTTGATATATAAATAGCTAAATCCACTAATTTATTTGAGTAACCCCATTCATTATCATACCATGCAACTAATTTTACAAATGTATCTGTTAATGCAATACCTGCTGCTGCATCAAATATAGATGTATGTGAATCATGAATAAAGTCTGAAGAAACAACTTGTTCGTCAGTATATTCCATAATACCTTTCATTTCATTTTCACATGCATGTTTTATTGCATTACATATTTCCTCATATGTTGCTGGTTTTTCTAAGTTACATGTTAAATCAACTACTGATACATCAACAGTAGGTACCCTAAATGACATTCCAGTTAATTTACCATTTAATTCTGGTATAACTTTTCCAACTGCTTTTGCTGCTCCTGTTGAAGATGGTATAATATTAGCAGATGCTGCTCTTCCACCTCTCCAATCCTTTTTAGATGCTCCATCAACAGTTTTTTGTGTTGCAGTTGTTGAGTGTACTGTTGTCATTAATCCATCTTTTATTCCAAAATTATCATTAATTACTTTAGCAAGTGGTGCTAAACAGTTTGTTGTACATGATGCATTTGATATTATATTCATATCATTTGTATATTTATCATTATTTACTCCCATAACAAACATAGGTGCATCTTTTGATGGTGCTGATATAATTACTTTTTTTGCTCCTGCATCTAAGTGTGCTTGTGCTTTTTCCATTGTTGTAAATACACCTGAACATTCTAATACATATTCTACTCCATCTTTTCCCCATGGTATATTTTTTGGATCCATTTCATTGTATACATTTATTTTCTTTCCATTTACTATTAATTTTCCATCTTCTGCTTTTACATCTCCTTTAAATCTGCCATGAACTGTATCGAATTTTACCATATAAGCCATATAATCACAGTCTATAAAAGGGTCGTTTATTGCTACTACTTCAACTTCTCCTTTCTCTAAAGCTGCTTGAAATGCTAAGTTACCAATTCGTCCAAATCCATTAATTCCAATTTTAACTGACATATTATTTTCCTCCATTCTTGATACTTTAAAGTATCCTTTTTATTTTATGTCTTTTTAGACATTCTTATTCTATAACAAAAAAGAATACTTTTCAAGTATTCTTTTTGTTATTGTAATTGTTTATTGTTGTGTACGTATGAATCTGTTATTATTTATAAGTGAATCTGTTAGCCTCATTTCAGTTATTCCTATATATACATCTGTGTCTCCATCTAATGAATTACATTTTATTATTGTATATTTATCATAGTAATATTCTATGCTACCTCCATCATCATATGCTTGACTTACAATTATTCCTGCTACTCTATCTTTTTCTGCCTGTTCAATTATTTGTTCCATTGTTACTTTTTCTTCACTCAATGCCTTTTTTAAATCAATTTCAGTATTATCAATTTTTATTTCTACATTTTCTAACCCATAATAGTAAATGTCGTAATCATACATGTTTCCCAATTCATTTACTGTTATTTTCTCAAGATTTATTTCTTCACTTTCTTTTGGAACAAGCAAATAATTAAATTTATAATTGTTTATAACCTCTACACCATCACTTACACCTGCAATATACATTTTTCCTATTTCACCTTCTATTGGATCATCTACATAATATAAAATACTATCTTCAATTTTTTCACTTCCAAAAGTTTTATACCTACAATATTTATATGTTCTATCTTCTGCACCAGACCATTTATCTCTTGTCCAATCAAAACATACCCTATAACTATTATCCCCATCAAAATTAACATCTGTTATAATCATATCACCCTCAATTGTATAACTAATGCATCTTATAAAATCAGGTATGTTATTGTTTACATTATTAACAAATCTATCTAGCTCATCTTTATTATAAATTTTATTGCTGTTTGTATTTATAACACATTTATCTATAATTGCTTGTATTAAACTATATTCTTGTGGCAATTCTTCTATTTTTGTTCTAAATTCTGTTTCTGTTTGTATATCTATAACATCTATTTGAGTTGGATAGCTCTCCATAACAAGTCCTGTATATGTAATTAATACTTCTGTTCCTTCCATATATAACATATCTGTATTGTTTTTTAATCCAATTGAAACTCTATCTGATAATATTTTTTTATCTTCTTCTTCAATTGGTTCTACTTCTATTGATTGTAATGTAGAATGTTTTACAATTGCTCTAAATTTAGGATAGTTTTCCTTATCATTATTATCTTGTTCTATAATATTACTAGGCTCTGCTACTGATCCTGTTACAAATTCTCCAAAGGCATACATTTCTACTTTTACTATTTCTTCTTCATTTTCATTTACTAAATTCTTTTTTACCTCAACTCTATATCCTAATCCTTGATAAACTGTGTTTTTTAGAGTTAAGTCATTTTCTTTTATGGGAACTACAAATATAGGTTCTTTTAAATTCGAACACCTATTATAGTCTATAAGAAATATTATTCCAAATATAACTATAATTCCAATTATTATTCCAATTATTAATTTTAGGTTTTTCTTCATAAATACCACCATTAATCCTTTCTATTATTTAGACGTTTTATGCTTTAATTTTAGTTGGTATTTTATTATATAAATTGAAAATATAATTGTAGTTACTAAGAATAGTATTGATAAACCTATTGCACTAGCTCCAAAATAGTTTATTTCATATTGTATATTATTATTTTCTATTACAATCTCTGGTTTTAAAGTATTCTCATTATATCCATCAATCGCGTCTTGAAGCTCTTTGTTTGATTCCATTTCTTGTTTTATTTCAGAACTATCATCACTAGTTTCTATATTTTCTTCAATACTTTCATTTTCTATAATACTTTGTTCTTCTTTTACTTTTTCTGAGAACAAAGACTTGATTCCTAATAAAAATGTTATTATAAATAATCCTAAATTACTTAATAATATTTTTAAAGTATGTACAGATTTATAGTACCTCCACTTAATGGTTCCTGTAGGCTCATTAAGTAATTTACCAATTTCATCAAAAGATAGTCCTGAAATTGTTTTTAATGATATTATTTGTTTTTCTTTGTCATCTAATCTCATAATTAATCTATTATATGAATCTTTATCTAATATTTTATCTATTTCGTTATTACTATCTTTTATTTCGTACATTTCTTCTATATCAAAGCATTCCTCTTTCTTCCTTAATAAAGAAATCGATTCATTTTTAGTTAAAGAATAAATCCAACAAGCTTCATTTTTAGTTGGGAGTTTTGGCTTTTCCATTCCATATATTTTGGTAAAAACAATTTGCATTATATCTTCTGAATCTGTTTTATTTTTTAAAATACTAAATGCTATATTATAAACTAAATTTTTGTATTTTTTATAAAGCTTCTCATATGCATTTTCATTATTATTCCTTAATTCATTAAATATTTCTTTTAATTCATTTTCATCTATTTTTTTCATTTTTCCTCCATTTCTTTTTCTGTTATATCATAATATTTAATGAATTTAAAGTATAAATGCAATATAATAGCAAAAGTAACTTAAAGTTAACTTTTGCTATTATATTTTTAATTCATGTGTTTATTCAACACTTTTGGGTTTCATCCTTATTACTCTTATTTCTGCACCAATTTCAAGTAATCTCTCCTTTATTTCTTCAAAGTAATCATTAAAATTTACAATATTCCCCAGCTTGTCATAACGTCTTAATGCTTCGTTTACAATCCTCTCCATCTCTATGCTAGCCTCATTAGTCGAAGAAAAATTCAACTCATGCCTTCTGCTAAATACAGTAATTGGCTGTTCCTCAAAATCCAATTCCAGCAAATCCGAGAATATATTCTCATACAGGAAAATTACTTCAAAAGCCAGTCTTAGAAACCGATACACTGATATTGTAAATCTAATAAATTCAAAAAGAATTATTAGTACAATTACAATACCCAAACTTACTACTACCATTCCTAATTGATGAAACATAATATAACCTCCTCAAATGTTGATACAGGTTTCCTAAGAATTATATATTTACATTATACTTTGCTTTGCATAAAATAGCAATAGCACAAAAGAAAAACCTCTTTCGAGGAAAAGAAAAATTTTTCTTTTTTTAACTTCATGTCAATCTTCACTTTTATGATTTTTCATCCCGATTGCTATCCACGCTCCTGTACCGTAAGTCCAGCCTACGACAATTGCGTTGTGCATCCATTTTGTTGAATTTAGGCAAACTCCATCAATCGTTCCAACAATTACAGCAATCACCATCCCAACAGCAATTGAGATTAAAATCCGTTTCGCACGCTTCATTTTCCTACCTCCGTCTTTAACATGAAATTTATAGTTCTAGCATTATGCTAGTATAAATTTATTATATACCAATTTCCATAAAATTACAAGTAACAATTATACGTAGGTATTTTTCAATATTTATAATTTTTTAAATCTAGAATTTTTCTTTTTCTTCAATTAAATTATATATTTTAAAAATTATATATTAAAGAAGATTAGCTTTAATACTAATCTTCTTATTATAACTATTATAATTTGTATTTTAATTTATAAAATCGGTTTTTTAATAATTTTCTGCTTTTATTTCAAAATAAGCTTTTGGATGGCTACATACTGGGCATATTTCTGGTGCATATTTTCCAATTACTATATGACCACAATTTCTACATTTCCATATTCTTTCATCATCACGGCTAAATACTATTCCATCTTTAACATTTTCTAAAAGTTTGTTATATCTTTCTTCATGTTCCTTTTCAATTTTTGCTACAGATTCAAATAAAAATGCAATATGGTCAAATCCTTCTTCTTTTGCTTCTTTTGCCATTCTATCATACATATCTGTCCATTCAAAGTTTTCACCTTCTGCTGCTGCTTTTAAGTTTTCTTCTGTAGATTTTATATCTCCACCTTGTAGCAATTTAAACCACATTTTAGCATGTTCTTTCTCATTATCTGCTGTTTCTTGGAATATTGCTGCTATTTGCTCATATCCTTCTTTTTTTGCTTTACTTGCAAAATATGTATACTTATTTCTTGCTTGTGATTCTCCTGCAAATGCTTCCATTAAGTTTTTTTCTGTTTTTGTTCCTTTTAAATCCATTTTAATTCCTCCTATACTTTTTTCCGTTCATAATATTCATAAATAATATTGCTATGTATTTTATTATGAACTATTACTTACTTTGTAATTATATGTTTTGTTTATTAGTTTGTCAACTATTTAATAAGAAATCAAGTATTTTAACAAATTCTTTTTGCGAAAATTTGTTTCTTTTGTGTTGATTTATTGTAAAATATATATTATACTAACTGAAGTAGGAAATGATAATAAGCAGATGTGGTTTTGCCACCAATTATACGAATTATCGTAGGAGAGGTGGTGATGTTTATGGTTAAAGTGATACTCTTTTTTATAATATCATTGGACTATTTTTATATAAGTTTCGTGCCGGCTTTAACCGGCACAAAACTTATACCACTCCTTTTCGAGTCCCACCATTTGGGAAAGAGCAATATTTTTATGGTGCCTAAGGTGGGACTCGAACCCACATGGTTTCCCGCACGATTTTGAGTCGTGTGCGTCTGCCAGTTCCGCCACTCAGGCATTTCATTAATATAATAACAGATTTTAGAAAAATTATCAATATTATAAATAATTTTTTTTATTTTGTTTAAAATAATGTTGAGGTGTTTTTATGGATGAAAATATAAATTTAACTATATTGAATGAAATAAATAAAGCTGCTAAAATGGGAATGGATTCTATCTCTTATGTTTTAGATAAAACAGAGGATGAAAATTTAAGAGACAACTTGTCTGCACAATATTCTGGATATGATGATATTTCTAACAGAGTAAATACAGAATTTGAGCGATATGGTGAAATACCTGATGACAATAGTATTAAAAATAAAGTTATGACTTGGGCTGGTGTACAAATGAATACTATGAATGATAGAAGTTCATCTCATATTGCAGAAATTATGATACAGGGAAATTCCATGGGAATTGTTGAAGCTCAAAAGCTCATTAATCATAATCCTAAAGCTGAAAACCAAATTAAAAATATTTTACATGATTTTGTTACTTTTCAACAAAGTAATATTGAGAAAATGAAAAAATTCCTTTAATTTATAAAGGAATTTTTTATTTTAGTTTTTTAAAATTTCATTTTTAAAACTCTTTCCAACTCCTAAACTTGGCATCTTAAATATATCTAATAGTGTTGCAGATATGTCTGCAAATGTTTCCCTTGTTCCTAAATTTACATTTTCTTTAATTTCTTTTCCATAGACTAATATTGGCACATATTCTCTTGAATGATCTGTACTTTTAGTAGATGGATCATTTCCATGATCTGAAGTAATTATTAGAATGTCATCTTTTTTCATGTTATTTATTATTTCAGGAATTTTTGAATCGAAATATTCTAATGCTTTTGCATATCCACAAATATCGTTTCTGTGTCCATAAAGCATATCGAAGTCAACTAAATTTGTAAATATAAGACCATCAGATTCATTTTTTATATATGAAATTGTTTTTTCTATTCCATCTTCGTTTCCATTTGTATGAACTGCTTTTGTAATACCTCTTCCTACAAACAAATCTTCTATTTTGCCTATTGCAATAACTTCTTTTCCTTCTTCTTTTATTATATCTAACATGTTTTTTCCAATTTTAGTAGTTTCAAAATCCTTTCTATTATATGTTCTAACAAAGTTGTTTGAATTTTCTCCAATAAATGGTCTTGCTATTACTGTTCCAACATCATATTCTGGTTTGTCTAAAATTTCTCTTGCTATTTTACATATTTTATATAATTTTTCTATTGGTATTACATTTTCATGTGCTGCTATTTGAAATACACTGTCTGCAGATGTATATACAATTGGGTAACCTGTTTTTATATGTTCTTCTCCATATTTTTTTAGGATTTCTGTTCCTGAACCTACTTCATTACACAATATTCCTTTTATCCCAGTTTTTTCTTTAAATTCTTCTATTAGCTTTTTAGGAAAAGCATTTTTATATGTTTTAAAAGGCTTTTCTTTTATATATCCACATATTTCCCAATGCCCAACTGGGCTGTTTTTACCTTTAGCTTTTTCTTCCATTTTGCCATATGCTCCAATTGTTTTTTCTACTTTTTCTTTAATATTTATTCCATCTATATTATATAATCCCATTTGTTTTAAATTTTGTAAATTCATTTTCGTATTGTTATATATACCTTCTAATGTATTACTTCCTTCATCATTATACTTATTTGCATCTTTTAAAGCCCCAACTCCAAATCCATCAATCACTATTATTATTGCTCTCTTTATCATTTTCTTCCTCTCCTTTTTGATTGATATCATATTCATATACAGTTACATCTCTTACGTTGTTTTCTTTATTGTATCCATTTAATTTAAATTCATTTACAGATTTTAAATCAAATTTCAAATTATCGCAATCAATTAAAACATTAGTAGATAAATCCATCCCAATTGGTAATGTCATATGTAGATTATCAAAAAATATTATGTTTGAATAGAAAAGAACTGGAATATTTTCTTTTAAATTAATTTTTATTAAATTAATTTTTTTACTTGAATCTCTTTGTACCTCTTCTTCAATATTTATATTATATCTATCAATTTCTTCTGGAATTGTTGGTTTTCCTTCTTCTAGTAGTCTATATATAGAAATAGAAACTGGAATTTTTATTTTTGCAAATGCTGTTTTTAAGTTGGCTCTTACATCTTCTATCTTTTCTTCTAGTTCTTCTTTATTTATATTTGCTTTCATGTCTAATATTTTATATTTATTTCTTTTAGATTCTCTATGTTTTTTATTAGATAATGGCTTTATTTCCACTCCATTACTTGTTATGTCGCCTAAAACATCAAACTCTGTTTTATTATATTCTTCATATTTTTGTTTTATATTTTCAAGACTTAAATTAATATCTTGAGAGTTATTAACCATTTCTAATTCTTCAGTTGCAATAAATATGCTATCTAGTTCTTTATCTGTTAACATTTCCCTTTGTAATTTATCCATTTTTATTCCTAGTTCTTCTAAGTCTGTATCATAATCAAATATACGTTTTAATGTTTGCTTAGGAATTTTATTTTCAATTATATTCCCTTCTTCTAGGCTCTTTACTTCATCTTTATTTGTAAATTTCCAAAAATCAAATATGCTCTTTTTATGCTTATTTATTTCATTTAAATATTGTGTTGCATTCTTTAACTTTATTTCTAAATTTTTATTTTTTAATTTCAATGCCTTTATATCTAAATCAATATTTTTTAATCTTTCTAATTCTTTTTTAGCTATAGAATAAATTACAACTAAATCCTCTATTGTATAATTGTCTTTGTTTTTTTCTATTTCTACAAATTCTTCGCTATCTACTTTTCTTACTTTTCCATTATTAATTTTGTTTTCAATAATTGGTTTTGTCTTTTTCTTGCCTTTAAAATAATACTTAAATTTTCCAAAAAAAGTTTTCCTACATTCTAAATAATTAAAAATTTCCCTTTGTTTTTCCATGTATTCATGTTCATATTTATTTGATATTTCTTTTTGCTCTTCATATTCTTGTTTCATCTTCAAAATTCGTGTTCTATTTTCCGTTATTTCTTTTTCTGTTTCTACGTGTTCATCTTTTATAAATTCTGTTAATGTATTATAATCTATTTTTTTATTATTGTAATAAAATTCTAAATTACTTTTAGTATCAATTTTAATATTAAATTTGTATTTTGATGATATTTCTGTTTGTAGTATAAATAGTGCTTTTAGTAATTTATAAATTTTAGTTGCTTCTTCTTTGTTTTTAATTTCTATTCTATAATTTGTTTTTAATCTACTATAAATTGGTGCTTTACCTATTATATATGTTTTTAATATTCCATCTTTATCAAATAAGTCATATATAAAAGGCCATTCTTTAGTTAATAGCCAAATATAATTTTCAATTTCTCTTATTTCCGTTTTTTTAAAATTTTCGTTTGTATAAATCGAATTACATATTGGTACAAAAATTTTGTATTCTTTTTTTCTTTCGTAATATTCAATTTGTTTTTTTAATAAATAGAATAAGTTACTATAATCTAAATTGTCACTAGGTACTAACATAAAATATTTATCTTTTTTTTCAGAATAATAAATTTGCCATAAATAACTATTTTCATACTTTATATCAAATGGCAATTCCTTGTTTAATATTTCTTGTTCTTTTTCTACTCTTTCAATTTGCTCTTTAGTAGTTTTTTGCAACATATCTAAAAAAACTAATTCTTTATCGATACCTTCTTCTTTATCTGGAAGAAGGTACCTGATAATAGGTTCTGCATATTTATACTTTTCAACTAGTTCATCTTTTCTCATTTTGGGAGTAATCATTATTTGAATTTCATGTACAGGAATATATTTATAAATTTTATATTCATTATCATCATTTAATATTTTAGGCATAAATTCTAATGGTTCATATGTTTTTATAATTTCCGGAATATTGTTTAGGTCTAGCCCTATATATTTTAATTTTTCCAAAATACTTTTTTTTATTTCTTTTGTGTCTGTCATAATATCCTCCATTTTTTGAATTGATTTTAGTGCATTTATTTAGAATATTATATCACAAAATTTTCTATTTCTTCTTTTATTTTTTCTATAAATTTATTTAATTCTATTTGTCCTAAATCTCCTTCTTTTCTTGAACGTATGCTAACTAGGTTTGATTCAGCTTCTTTTTCTCCTATAATTAACATATATGGAACTTTTTGAGCCCATGCTTCACGAATTTTATAACCTATCTTTTCTTCTCTTTCATCTATCTCTGTTCTTATTCCATTACTATTTAACTTGTCACTTATTGTTTTTGCATAATCTTTTTGGTTATCTGATATTGGTAATATTTGTACTTGTACAGGTGCAAGCCATGTTGGAAATGCTCCAGCATAGTGTTCTGTTATTATTCCAATAAATCTTTCAAATGAACCAAATAAAGCTCTATGAATCATTATTGGTGTTTTCTTTTTTCCATCTTTATCAATATATGATAAATTAAATCTTAATGGTAATTGGAAATCTACTTGTATTGTTCCCATTTGCCATTCTCTTCCTAAACAGTCTTTCATCTTTATATCTATTTTTGGTCCATAAAAAGCGCCATCTTTTTCATTTATTCTATAATTGTTTTCTCCACATATTTCATTTAGAACATCTTTTAAATTTGCTTCTGCCTTGTCCCATAGCTCAAGTTCTCCCATATAATCGTCTGGTCTTGTTGACAAGGTTAAAACAAATTCTAGTCCGAAAATATCATAAAGTTTTTTTGCAATCTGTAATATGTCTTTTATTTCATCTTTTATTTGTGATTCCATTATAAAGTTATGTGAATCATCTTGTCTAAACATTCTAACTCTAAATAATCCGTTTAATTGTCCAGATTTCTCATTTCTGTGAATTACATCAATATCATTAAAACGAAGTGGTAAATCCTTATAACTTCTTAATTTTGTTTGGTAAACCTTAATAGAGTTTGGACAATTCATTGGTTTTAATGCTTGCTCATTTCCGTCAGTGTCAGTTAATACAAACATATCCTCTTTATAATGATCCCAATGCCCTGATGTTTTCCATAAAGCACTACTATTTAGTTGAGGACCTGAAAATTCTTGATACCCTCTTTTTTCATGTTCTTTCCTCCAAAAGTCAATTAAAACATTCATCATTTTAAACCCTTTTGGAAGCCAATATGCCATTCCTGGAGCTGTTTCATCAAAGAAAAATAAGTCTAATTCTTTTCCTAATTTTTTATGATCTCTTCTCTTAGCCTCTTCTAACATATGCAAATATTCTTCTAACTCACTAGCTTTAGGAAATGAAATTCCATATATTCTTTGTAACATTTTATTTTTTTCGTCTCCTCTCCAGTAAGCGCCAGAAGATGATAATAATTTTATTGCTTTTACCTTTCCTGTGCTTGGAAGATGAGGACCAGCACATAAATCTACAAATTCGCCTTGTTCATAGAATGATATTTCCTCATTTTCATCTAGTTCTTCAATTAATTCAACCTTATATGGTTCTCCCTTTTCCTGCATTAATTTAATTGCTTCATCTCTTGGTAAAACAAATCTTTTTATTTCATAATCTGATTTTATTATTTTCTTCATTTCTTCTTCTAGATTTTCTAACATTTCTGGAGTAAAAGTTTCATCTCCTAAGTCAAAGTCATAATAGAATCCATTTTCTATAGCTGGTCCTATTGTTAATTTTGTTTTTGGATATAATCTTTTTACTGCTTGTGCTAATATATGTGAAGTTGTATGCCAATATGTTCTCTCTTCAACTTCCATTGTTTTTCCGCCATCTAATTTTATTTTAAACATTAAAATCAACCCTTTCTATATTTATTTTATATATAAAAGCACCCCTAATAGGCATATGCCTATTAGGGGTGCTTTATTTGCACGGTTCCACCCTAATTTTTACTCTAATTAAAATTATAACGTATTTTACACGTCTAGTTTTTCTAGAATTAAAGAGGTAGTTTTTCAGATATGTTTTCTTAAATTAGCTTTCAGCCTTTGACTAATTCTCTCTTTTAGTAACCTTTATCTTACTTTGTCTCTTACATATTTTAACATTTACTTAAATATAATACTACTTTTATTTAGCTATGTCAATAGTTTTAAATTAATATCCAGGTTTACCTAGTAATTTAAACATTTTTTTCTTATATGCTTCTACACCTGGTTGGTCAAATGGATTAACTCCTAATATTTTACCAGACATTGCACAAGCTTTTTCAAAAAAATAAATTAAATGTCCTATTGTTTCTTCATCTAGTCTATCTAAATTTAACAATATATTAGGAACATCTCCTTCTACATGTGCTTCTATTGTTCCTTCCATAGCTTTTTTATTAACAAAGCTTACTGTTTTTCCGTCTAAAAAATTTAATCCATCTATATTATCTTCATCTTCTTTTATAATTATATCTGATTTAGGTTCTATAACATTAATTACTGTTTCGAATAAATTTCTTCTTCCTTGCTGTATATATTGCCCCATTGAATGCAAATCAGTTGTAAAATCTACACCTGTTGGGAAAATTCCTAATTGATCTTTTCCTTCACTTTCTCCAAATAATTGCTTCCACCATTCTGTAAAATAATGTAGTTTTGGCTCATAATTTACCAAAATTTCTGTATTCTTATATAACTTATATAATATATTTCTTATTACAGCATATTTGTAGCAATCATTGTATTTTAGGTTTCCATCTGAATATTTATCTTCTGCATATGCTGCACCTTTCATTAATTTTTCAATATCTATTCCAGCTGTTGCTATTGGAAGTAATCCAACTGCAGTTAAAACAGAGTATCTTCCACCAATATTATCAGGTATTACAAAAGTTTCATATCCTTCTTCTTCGGCTAGTTTTCTTAATGCACCTTTTTGTTTATCTGTTGTTACATATATTCTTTTTCTTGCTTCTTCAATTCCATACTTTGTTTCCAAAATTTCTCTAAATATTCTAAATGCAATTGCAGGTTCAGTTGTTGTTCCTGATTTTGATATGACATTTATAGATATTTCTTTATCTCCAATATAGTCAATTAAATCTTGTAAATAATCTGAACTCATGTTATTACCAGCATATAATATTTGTGGTGCTTTTCTTTTTTTCTTATCTAATACATTATAAAATGTGTTTGTTAAACTTTGTATTACAGCTCTTGCTCCTAAATATGAACCACCTATTCCTATTACAACAAAAATTTCAGAAGTTTTATTTATTCTTTTGGCTGCTTTTTTTATTCTTTCAAATTCCTTCTTATCATAATTTGTAGGTAAATGAAGCCAACCTAAAAAAGCATTTTCATCATTTGCATTTTCATTAAACTCGTTATGTATTTTTATTACTTTTTCTTTATATTTCATTATTTCTTTGTCAGTTATTCCAGAATTTTTATAATCTAATTTTACATTTGACATTCTCTTCTACTCTCCTTTTGTATAATATTCTATATTATGTTCTTTTGTACATTTTTTAAATATTTATTTTTTCCTCTAACCATTTTTCTAATTGACCTATTTCAATTCTTTCTTGTTTCATTGTGTCTCTATCTCTTATTGTAACTTTATTGTCATTTTCTGTTTCGAAATCTACTGTTATACAATATGGTGTTCCTATTTCATCTTCCCTTCTATATCTTTTTCCTATACTTCCAGCTTCATCCATATCACACATGTACTTTTTAGATAAAATTTCATAAATTTCTTCAGCCTTTTTACTTAATTTTTTTGATAATGGAAGTATTGCTACTTTATATGGTGCTAATTCTGGATGTAATTTTAAAACAATTCTTGTATCACCTTCTTCTGTTTTTTCTTCTGCATATCCATTACATAAAAATGCAAGTGCTACCCTATCACAACCTAGTGATGGTTCTATACAATATGGTATAAATTTTTCCCCTGTTTCTTGATCAAGATATGTAAAGTCTTCTTTTGAATGTTCCATGTGCTGTTTTAAATCATAATCAGTTCTATCTGCAATTCCCCATAATTCTCCAAATCCAAATGGAAAATTAAATTCTATATCTGTAGTTGCTTTACTATAAAAAGAAAGCTCTTTTTCTCCATGATCTCTTAATCTTATATTTGTTTCTTTAATACCTAAATTCAATAACCAATTTTTGCAAAACTCTCTCCAATAATCAAACCATTCTAGATCTGTTCCTGGTTTACAAAAGAATTCTAATTCCATTTGTTCAAATTCTCTTGTTCTAAATGTAAAGTTTCCTGGTGTTATTTCATTTCTAAATGATTTTCCAATTTGTGCAATTCCAAATGGTAATTTTCTTCTTGTTGTTCTAAGAACATTTTTAAAATTAACAAATATTCCTTGTGCAGTTTCAGGTCTTAAATAAATTTCAGATTTTGAGTCTTCTGTAATTCCTTGAAATGTTTTAAACATTAAATTAAATTTTCTAATAGATGTAAAGTTTTGCTTTCCACAATTTGGACAACATATTGAGTTCTTTTCCATATATTCTATCATTTTTTCGTCTGGCCATCCATCTACAACTTCTTCACAATTATGCTCTTTCATCCATTCTTCTATTAATTTATCTGCTCTGTGTCTTGTTTTACATTCTTTACAATCTATTAATGGATCTGAAAAGCTACCAACATGTCCTGATGCTACCCATACTTCTCTATTCATAAGTATTGCACTATCTAATCCTACATTATATTTACTTTCTTGTACAAATTTTTTAAACCACATTCTTTTTATATTGTTTTTAAGTTCTACTCCTAATGGTCCATAATCCCAACTGTTTGATAATCCTCCGTATATTTCTGAACCAGGATATACATATCCTCTGCTCTTACAAAGATTTACTATTTTTTCCATTGTTGCTTCTTGCATAAATTTCCTCCTCGTTTCTTATAATGTGTATATTTTACCACAGTAATTTTTTTAAATCAATATTACTTAAAAATAAATTCGAGGTTTGGTTGACTTTTTATGTTAATTGTGATATAATTGATATAATATAAGATTAGTTCCGGTAAAGAGGTTTACCACATTAGTCTTATTTAATATATACTCTTCTATATATTCAATTTCTACCTTAAGTGAAATAATTTTATAATAGATTTTAAGAGTTAAGTGCGAGGAATTGAATTATAAGTCTAGAAAGAAGGAGGACGTTACTTTGGAAGAGGTTAATTAGAAAAAGAACACTCAAAATTATATTTGGTGTTCTTTTTCATTTTGATTTATAAGATTATATGCATATTGTATTTTTCTTTCTATTCTATCTTTTGGAGCAATTTCTATATTATTTTTATTCTTAGCCATTTGAATTTCTAATACAGATGCTTTTATTTTAGTTTCTGAAGTTATAACTTCTGCTAATTCTTTTTCACTCGCCATATCTCCATATTGAATTGTGTATTGTGATATAGTTTCCATTATCTCTGGAGTTATATTTGCCAGTCTAATTGTTAAGTTTATCATGAATCTGTATGCACTTTTCTTTTTTTCATCTTTACAATTTTTAAACTCTTCTTCTAATTGTTTTTTTAGTTGTAATAAGCTTTTCCTTTTTGTTTCATCACATGTTATGTCTCCATCTGAAATTGTTTGCACAATATCTTTAATTGTTCTAAATTTCATTTTTTTTTCTTTAATAGTCTTTCTTTTACTTGTTATTTTTTTATATGCCTCATATTCTATTGTTCCATCTAATGCTTTTATTGACTCATATGCAACTTTTATTCCAATTCCTAATTTTCTTGCTGCTTCTTCTACAGTTTCTCCTCCTATTACATGTTTTATAACTTGTATTCCTAATTTTTGAAAATTATTCATTATTATTTCTCCCTTTAATATTTTACTATTATTAATACATTTAGTCAATACATTTCAAACTTTTGTTTTGTGCAAAAACGAATAATTTAAATAAATATTAATAATTTCTCTATTTTTCTTTCATATATTCTATGTTATAATAATATTAAATTTAAAAAAAGAGGATTTAATAAATGAAGAAATTTTTTAAAATAGTTAAATGGTTTTTAATAGTTGTATTTATTTTTATTATATTTGTTTCTTCATATGTTTTTATAGAAGGAAGACAAATATATCTTGATGCAATAGAAAAAACTTCACTTTCAGATAAAGTAAATAGTATAAAAAATAGTGAAAATTATTTGAGTTTAGATAAAATTCCTGATGATTTTGAGCATGCAATTATTGCAATTGAGGATCACAGATTTTTAAAGCATCATGGAATAGATATAATTGCAACTTGTAGAGCCATTGTAAATAATATAATCTCATTTTCAATTGTTGAAGGTGGAAGTACAATAACACAGCAATTAGCTAAAAACTTATATTTTACACAGGAGCAAAAATTCACAAGAAAAGTAGCAGAATTGCTTGTTGCCTTTGACTTAGAAAAAAATTATTCTAAAAATGATATTTTAGAATTATATATAAACACTATATATTTTGGTGATGGTTATTATGGAATAAAAGAAGCAAGCAATGGTTACTTTGGTAAAGAACCTGATGAATTAACTTTAGATGAAATTACATTACTTGCCGGTATTCCAAATGCACCTAGTGTATATTCTCTAAGTAACAGTGAGGAACTAGCAAGGCAACGTCAAAAAAGAGTTATAGATGCAATGATAAAGTACGGATATTTAGATTCTGAGGCTGCAAATGCATTACCTTAAAAATAGATTTGCCAATATTTTAGGCAAATCTATTTTTATTAATATTTTACATATATATTTGGATCTATGTTCTCATTATCTTTCATTATTTCAAAATGTAAATGTGGCTCATCTAAATATTCAAATGTTGAAGTAGTTCCAACTGTGCCTATTGTTTGTCCTTGTTCTAATTCTTCTCCCTCTACTACAAATTCTGCTGTTAGCAAATTAGAATATATTGTTTTAAAGCCATCATCATGTTCTACTGTTACTGTTAAACCATATCTTGGGTCATTTTTTATAGATTGTACTATACCTGTTGCAGATGCTTTTACAATACTTGTTTTATCTGCTTTTATATCAATTCCTAAATGCGTTATCCACTCTTTTAATGTTTCTGAATATACTAAATTATCTTTTGCAAATTCTCTTAATACTTCTCCTTCTACTGGTTTTATAAAAGTAATTTCTTTTACTACTTCTTCTTTTTCTTTCTCATTCTGTTCTGTTTCTTTGGTTTCTTCTACAACTGTTTCAACTTCTTCTATATTTGATTCTTGTTCATTTACTGTATTATTCATTTCATCAACAGTTTTTCCTATTGCACTACTCGCACTTTCAATTAATTCGTTATTCGTATTATTTTCCTCTACTTCTGCAGTTAAGTTGTCTTGAATTTGATTTATTTTACTTTCATTTACATTGTTGTCTGTGTTGCTTGTTAAAGCTAACAAAAATGTAAGTAATACTATTCCAATTATACTACCAGAAAGGTAGATTATTGATTTTACATTCTTCTTTTCTCTTATCATAAAAACACTCCCTTTAAATATTTTATTTATTAGGAGTATTACCATTTTTTCCTATATTTATACATCAATTATCTCAACACCTGTATAATAATGTTTTATTATTGCCTCATAATTTTTACCTTGTTTTGCCAAACTATCAGCACCTGTTTGACTCATTCCGTACTCCGTGGCCATAACCAATTACTTTGAATTTTATTGTATTTTCTAATATTTCTATTGTAAAGTTTGATGATCTTAACCCAAATATTTTTCTTGCTTCAACACCTGATAAATTAACATTTCCAAATCTTATAGTTCTTATCCTACCACTTTCTGTGTATTCTAAAATTTCTATTGGTTTTTCTGCTAAATAATCAATTATAATTTCTGGATGTGTTTCTTGTATTTTATTTAATACTTCATCTTTTGTTAACTCTACTTCAGAGCTATATTGACTATATTCTTCTTCACCAGATGTTGAAACAGCTTGCAAATACGGGTATCCACTTCCTCCCCAAACATTTACTGGCATTTCCGTCATTCCTCCGCTATTAGAATGAAAAAAAGCATTTATTGGTTCATTTTCATATGTTATTATTTTACCTTTTGTTTCATTAACAGCTGTTTGTATTTTATTCCAATAATCATTTTCCACATTATCATCCCATTTATTAAATCTATCTTCTTTAGATATCCAAGCTTGGCAACATAAATGACTATCACATATATTTGCATTACCATGCTTTCCAGGATTATTTTTTATTTGATATATTGTATATGTTCTTGCCACAATTGCTTGAGCTTTTAAGCTTTCAATTTCATAATTTGCTGGCATTTCTGCTGAAACTACATTACATAAATATTCATCTAAATTTACTTCTTCTACTTCATTTGTTTTTGTATGTAATAATTTTATTTTATTATATTGTTTATAATCATAATCACTTAAATTCTCTATAACTTCTATGTTTTCAATATTTTCTGAAGTTACTTCTTTTGTTTCAAATTTATTTGTAAATATAACTGGTATTAGAATGCAAATTAAAACTAATGTCAAAATATATATAATAATTTTTTTCATAAATTTACCTCTAACTTACCATTTTGTTCTTAATACTTTGTAAAACTCTTTTTTCAATTCTCGAAATTTGCACTTGTGAAATACCAAGAATTCTTGCTACATCATTTTGTGTTTTTTCCTTATAATATCTTAATATTATGATTTCTCTTTCTCTTTTTTCTAAATTATTTATTATAGCACTTAATGTTAACTTAATTGCTATTTGTTCTGCTTCATCTTTTTTACTGCTTATTTTTGTCTCTTTTGTTTCGCCATTATTCTCTTCTTTGAAATTTATTTCATCTATTGATTCAATAGGATTTGATATGTCTATTGCTAAAGCAATTTCTTCTTTTGGAACTTTCAATATTTCTGATATCTCATTTATAGTAATCTCTTTTCCATTACTTTTTAAGTACTCATGTTTTATTTCGTTTATTTTTCCAGCTAATTCTTTTATACTTCTGCTTACTTTTACAGCTCCATCATCCCTTATATATCTTTTTATTTCTCCGAATCATATATGGAACTGCATATGTTGATAATTTTGTTTCAAAAGATAGTTGAAATTTATTTATAGATTTTATAAATCCTATACACCCTATTTGATATAAATCTTCTACATCATATCCTCTACCTATAAATCTTTTAACTATACTATATATTAAACCAGAGTTTTGCTTAACAAGCTTTTCCATTGCATCTTTATTGCCTTTTTGTGCATTTATTATATCAGTTATAGAATTCTCATACATTAGGTTTCTCCTCTAATTTTTCATATGCTTTATCTTTAGCAAGAGTATCATCCTTTTTTATTAATTTTTTCATTGTAACTTTAGTACCTAGACCTACAATTGACTCTACCTTAACATCATCCATAAAGCTTTCCATTATTGTAAATCCCATTCCAGATCTTTCTAAATTTGGTTTAGAAGTATATAATGGTTGTTTTGCAACTTCTATGTTTTCTATTCCTTTTCCCGTATCTGAAATTTCTATGTATATTGAATTTGCAAAAAGTTTACATATAATTTTTACAATTCCTTCCTTGTCTTCATATCCATGAATTATGCAATTTGTTACAGCTTCTGAAACCGCTGTTTTTATATCTGCTAATTCTTCTATTGTAGGGTCTAATTGCGATGCAAATGCTGCAACCGTTATTCTTGCAAATGCCTCATTATTAGATTTACTTAAAAATTCTAACTTCATTTCATTTTCATATAAATTTTTCATTATCTATCTCCTTATACAATATTTTTTTCCTGTGATTCTTCAATTTCTATAATTTTTAATAATCCAGACATTTCTAATATTTTTTTTATATTTTCTTTTACATTTTTTAAAATTATACTTCCGCCAAGCATTGATATTAGTTTATATCGCCCCACTAATAATCCTATTCCTGCACTATCCATGAAAGAAACATTATCAAAATTAAATATAACTTTTCTAGGCAAATATCTCTGAATCTCATAATCTACTCTCCTCCTTATTTTTTCAGTTGTATGATGATCAATCTCATCTTTGATTCTAATTTGAAGAAGCTTGTCCTCTTTTTGATAATCAAAATCCAATTCTTATTCCTCCTTTTTACTAGCTATTTGTATATTCTTCATTTGGTAATTTTTTCCTTTGGCGATTTATGAGAGGTTTTCGACAACTTTTTTGATATAAAATATAATTTTGCAATTTTTTGTAAGATTAAAAAACTTAAGATTTTTATATTGAAAACAAAAAAACATATTAGATTTATTTTCTAATATGTTTTTAATTATCTATGAATTAATTAATTATGCTCTTGGATGTGCTTTTTGATATATGTTCTTTAAGTTTTCATTCTGGAATTGCATATATACTTGTGTTGACGAAATATCAGAATGTCCAAGCATTGTTTGTATTGCTTTTAAATCAGCACCATTTTGTAAAAGATGTGTTGCAAAAGAATGTCTTAATACATGTGGAGTTATATCTTTTGTAATATGTGCTTGTTCTTTATAATATTTTACTATTTTCCAAAAACCTTGTCTGGTTAATTTCTTTCCATTTATATTTACAAATAATTCTTTTACTTTCTCATCTTTTACTAATATTGGTCTAGCATTTTTTATATATTCTTTTAATGCTTCTAATGATAAAGAACCCAATGGTATGTTTCTTTGTCTTGAACCATTTTTGCAAACAACATATCCTTCTTCTATGTTTACATCTTCTAAATATAGTGATATTATTTCTGTAACTCTCATTCCTGTTGCATATGCAAACTCAAGCATTGCCTTATCTCTAATTCCTTTTAAATCTACATTTTTTGGTTGTTCCAATAATAATTCAACTTCTTGTGCTGACAAAACACTTGGAGCTTTTTTCTCTATTTTAGGTGAGCCTATACTTTCTGTTGGATCTATTTTAACTTTTTTTGTTCTAAGTAAATATTGATAAAAAGATCTTATTGATGCTAAGTTTCTTGATATTGTTGATGTTTTTTTATTAAGTTTTTCCAATGATTTTAAATATTTTTTAATGTCTTCTTGTTCTATTTTTAAGTAATTTATGTTATTTTTTTCTGTATATTCCATAAATTGTACTATATCTCTTTTATATGATTGTAAAGTATTATCAGATAATTTTTTATCATTTTGTAAGAAATCTAAAAAAAGTTTTATTTGTTTTTCCATTTCAAGCTCCCTTTTATGTTAAATTTGCATATTTTTTTTGGATTTTATGCTAACCATTTTTTAGTTATTTACATAAATAAACTATATATGTTATATCAAATAAGCTTAAAAATGTAAATAGATTTTACTTAATTTTTTTAAATATATTTAATGAAATTTTCTATTAAATTCCCTGAAACATATACCTCTAAAAAAGATGATAAACACATTGCAAATGCAATTATTGCACAGAAAAAGGTATGTCTATACATTTCTGTTTTTATATTTCCTTTTTCTTTATTCCTTAGTAAAGTTTTATATAATTTTGTTCCACTAACTCCAAGTGCTAAAATGCATGGAATTAAAATTAAATTTTGAATTAAAATAGTTATTATAGTAAATAATATTCCTTTTCCAGTTCCTAATATTGCTATAAAAGCTGAAACCGTATATCCTATACAAAAACCTCTAAAAGCTATAATTAAAAATACAATTGGTATTCCAATTAATGATAATCCTATAAACCATAGTATTAATGATAGTCTTAAATTTTTAAAAATTGATTGTTTTAATAAATTTGCTTTATCTATCTGATTATCATTTTTTATTGTTGATATAAAATTTTCTATATATGATGTTATTTCTGTTTTTTGATTATCATTTGTATTATTTATAAACAATACACCTAAAAAAATACCAATTAATAATATAATTGTTACTAGTACATATTCTTTTATATTATTAGAAAAATGTTCAAACAATATATTTGTTTTTTTAGGTTTTAATTTTTTTTGTTCTTTCTTTCGCAATTTACTACCTCCACATATGTATTTTCTATACATAATGTGTATGTAATAAATCTTAATTTAGAACTAACCTATACTTATTTTTCCATAAATTCCTCCACCGCCTTCTTCAATATGTATCTTTCCTTCCTTGGAATTTATTATATTTAGAGCATCTTTTTTTCCAACAACAGCTTCTATATCATCAAAATTTGCTTTATGTAGTATGTTCATTTCAGTTTTAAAATTTTCTAATAATCTATCTATCTTTTTAGCTCCAAGTCCTGGTATAAATGTAAGTGGAATTTGATATACGTATTCTGGCCTATTTTTAGGACTAATTGATTTTTCTTTATCTTTAATAATTTCAATTCTATCAAAAACTCCCATTGTTACATTGCTACTGTCGCAATCTTTACATATGCTAACAGGTGCTTTTCCCTCTATTCTTTTTCCACATTTTTCACAAAATGTTCTATGATATTTACCAAGCTTTGGGTCTAGCCCATAATTACACAATATTTTTCTTCCATTTTCGTTTTTTATTGCCATTAACAATTCTTTAAAGCTTATATCATTTACTAATAATTTATTATATTCTCTTGCAATTTTAGGTAATGAGTGTGCATCTGAATTTGTTACAAATGATTTAGTCTCTAATTCAGATATTTGGTCTGCTAAATATGTATCAGAACTTAAACCTAGTTCTATTGCTGGAATTTTGTCATATTTTTCTTTAAAAATCTTTTTCAATCTGTCTGTACAATTTCCATAGAAACTCTTATGTGGAGTAAAACAATGGGCTGGTATTAGTATTCCATTATATTTTTCAACAATATCTATTAATTCATATGCAGATATGTTTGCTCTTTGTGAACTTAATGTTATATTTTTTATATGTTTTTTCATTTCATTTGAAAAACCTTTTATATCATTAAGCTTTGGGAAAAAGCATATATTATGTGCACTTCCTGTTTTTCCCTCATCACTTATTTCAGAAGTTTCTATTTCACTTCCTAATAATATACATACCTTTTCTTTGTATATAATTCCTCCATCTTCTATTTCATAAGCTTCCCCAGTTGCTAAAAAATTTTCTATATCTTCTATTACATAAGGTGATGCACAATCTATTATACCTACTATATCAATTCCTTTTCTTTCATGGCATTCTTTTGCTATGTTGGCAAAATTCAAACTTTTTGCTGCTGTTATTTTTATTGGTTTATTTTTTTCGCTCCTACCTATATGTACATGTAAATCCGCAAATACTTCGTACATTTTATTCCTCCATTTTAATTCATCTTTTCATACCATTCTTCAAAATCATTTATCCTTGCTATTGACTCAAGTATTGGATCTTCTATGTGATTTTTAGGAATAACTCTATTTTGAGTTCCATTACCTATAGATTGTAATATTGTAAAAGGAGTATCTTCAAATGGACTATCTTCACTTTTTACTTTAGCTCCATTTTTTAATGCAAACTTTTCAAATTCATTCAAATATCTATTTTCTTTTTCTTTCATGTTTCTATTCATTAATAAACATAATGCTTCATCTGGTGAAAATCCTATTCTTTCTGGTCTGTTTAAAATCATACCTCCGAAATTGATCAACTAATTCTAGTATGTCACTTTCTTTGTATCTTGGCATTATATTCGTATATCTATTATGTGCTTCACAAATTTTACAAAATTTCTCGTCAAATCCTAATATTTCTAAATACTCTGAGCTTTCTCTTGGATATTCTTTTATCTTTTCTAAGTTTTGAGCATTCTTAGGTTTTTTACAAGAATATAGTAAACATGCTGTTAATACTAAATTAATATCTATATTTATTTTTGTTTTTTCTATAAACATTTTTGCTATTTCTGATTTTATTACTATAGACGAATCAAAAAAAATGTCTGCTTTTTTAGATAAATAATATACCATCTCCATTTTTTTTGTTAAATACATTTCTCCTAATATATAACTTGCAAAATTTTCCATTATAGTTCCTCCTTTGTTTTTTAAAAAATACCTTTAATATTACCATTACTATCTATATCTATATTTTCCGCTGCTGGATGCTTTGGAAGCCCTGGCATTGTGAATATATTTCCTGTTAAAATAACAACAAATTCGGCTCCAGTTTTTACAATTACATCTTTTACCCTTATTTTAAACTTATCTGCACATTCTAAATTTGTAGGATCATCTGAAAACGAATATTGTGTTTTTGCCATACATATATTAAATTTTTTATAACCCATCTTCTCTATTTTGCTTATTTTTTCTAGACAGCCATCTAAATATTCTACATCACTTGCTCCATAAATTTCTTTGCATATTTTTTCAATTTTTTCTTCTAAACTATCATTCATATTATAAGTATACTGGATTTTGCGTTTGCTTTTTGAAGCATCTATTACTTTTTGTGCTAATTCTATTGCACCTTTTCCGCCATTTGCCCAAACATCTGCTATACTATAAGTTATTTTTTCTTTTTCAAGTACTTCTTTAAAAGCTTGTATTTCTTGATCAGTATCTGTGTTATATTTATTTAATGCAACAATTACATTTAATCCGAAATTTATTTTGTAAATTATCCACATGTTTTAATAAATTATGCATTCCTTTTAATAAAGCATTTATGTTTTCTTTCGCCACATTTTCTTTTGGTACTCCACCATGATATTTCAAAGCTTTTATTGTTGCAACACATACTACTACATCTGGCACTTTATTTAATATTCTAGTTTTTATATTTAAAAATTTCTCGGCACCTAAATCTGCACCAAAGCCAGCTTCTGTTACAACATATTCACCTAATTTTAAAGCCATTTGTGTTGCTATAACACTATTTGCTCCATGGGCAATATTAGCAAATGGCCCTCCATGTACTATTGCCGGAGTGTGTTCAAGAGTTTGAACTAAATTAGGATTAATTGCATCTTTTAATAATACTGTCATTGCTCCTTCAGCTTTTAAGTCTTTAACTGTAATTGGCTCATCATCCTCATTATACCCTACTATTATATTTGAAAGCCTTCTTCTTAAATCATCTATATCTTTAGCTAAGCAAAATACTGCCATCACTTCTGATGCAACAGTTATATCAAATCCATCTTCTCTTGGTTTTGCTTTTTTTTCATTTGCAAGCCCTATTTCGATTTTTCTTAATGCTCTATCATTTAAATCTAGACATCTTTTAAAAATTACTTTTTTAAATTTTAATTCATTCCCATAATAAATATGATTATCTATCATTGCCGCTAATAAATTATTAGCAGATGTTATACTATGTATATCTCCTGTAAAATGCAAATTTATGTCTTCCATAGGAGCTATTTGTGCATATCCGCCACCAGTTGCCCCTCCTTTTATTCCAAACACAGGTCCAAGAGAAGGTTCTCTTAAAGCTAACATCGATTTTTTGTTAAGTCTTGATAAAGCATCTGCGAGCCCAATAGATATAGTTGTTTTCCCCTCTCCAAGAGGTGTTGGGTTCATTGCTGTTACAAGCACTAATTTACCATTCTCCACATTTTTCAACTCATTTAGTAGGTTAATTGAAATTTTTGCTTTATATTTTCCGTAATTTTCTATATATTTTTCATTTATTCCTAAACCAGAAGCAATGTCGTTTATTTTTTTTAGTTCTATACTTCTTGCAATTTCAATATCTTCCAAATTTATCACATTCTTTCTATAATATTATTCCTGCAATTATTCCAATTAATGCACCTACAATAACTTGTATAGGAGTATGCCCTAATACCTCAACTAATCTTTCTTGTACTTCTTCTGTTTTTAATCCTGGTGTTTCAACTAATTTATTTAAAAGTTTCGCTTGTTTTCCTGCTGCTCTTCTAACTCCTGCTGCATCATACATAACAACAAATGCAAGAATTAGTGCTATTGCAAACATTGGACTATCAAATCCTAATTCTTTTCCTGTAAGTACAGCTAAAGATGATGTAACAGCAGCATGAGAACTAGGCATTCCCCCAGCTCCCATTATTCTTTTAAAATTAAATTTTTTTTCAACAATTAAATCATAAAATACTTTAAATAATTGTATAAAAAACCAAAGCCCAAATGGTATGTAAATGCATTTGTTTGTTACAATGTCTAATAAAACATCCATAAAATATTCCCCTCTTATGTTTATTTCAAACTATCTGTGTTAAAGTTTTCTTCTTGAATTTCTCCATTATTTTCTATTAAAATAGTTATTCTTTTTTCTGCTTCTTCTAAAATCTTATTTGCATTTTTAGATAATTCCATACCCTTTCAAATTTTTTTACAGAATCATCTAAATTTAGGTCTCCCTTTTCTAGCTCCATTGTAATTTTTTCAAGTTCTTCCATTGTTTTTTCAAAGTTTGTTTCTTCCATATATATTTCCTTTCAAATTACTCTATTTCAAATGTACCATTTGATAAATCTACTATATAAGTTACTATTTCATATGTTGTATTTTTATTTCTAACTACAACAGTATTTTTTCCATCTCTTTCAACATAATCAAAGTAAACACTATCATCTTCTCCCCAATCATTCATTACAATTTCTATTGCTCTTTCTTTATTAGATTTTCCTTGTGTTTCTGTATTTGATGTTTGTTCTGTTTCATTTGAATTATTACTTTCTATAGTTTCATTTAAGTTATTTTCTATTTCATTTTGTGTATTATCTACATTTTCTATATTCTCATTTTCTGCACTATTTACATTCATTTGAGATTCATTATTTTGATTATTCCCTTTTTCATCAATCTCTTTATTCATTGTATTTATTAAAACTAGTGTAACAACTACAACTAATACTACAATAGCTGCAATTATAATTTTATACTTTGTTTTCATAATTTTTCTCCTTTTTATAAAATCTTTGCTGTTTTATTTCCATCTGAATATATTAGTTTTACTTCATCATCTTTTTTTATTTCTGAACTGCTTTTGACTATTTTTCCGCTGTATTCTGTTAAACAATATCCTCTTGTTAATGTTTTTAATGGACTTAAAACATCTAATTTTGAAGTTAGCTTTACATATAATGTTTTTGAATTTTTTAATTTGTTTTTTATAGAATTTTCTAATCTTTTTACAAACAAATCAACTTTCATATAGCTTTCATTAACTCTTTGAAGTGGTTTTGTATATACCCTAGATTTCATACATTTTTCATATCTTAGTCTCATAAGTTCTGTTTTTCTTTTTAACAACATTTTTATTCTTTTTACATATGTATTTATTTTATTTTTTAATTCATTTATATCTGTTACTGCTAATTCAGCTGCTGCAGATGGTGTTGGTGCTCTTAAGTCTGCTACAAAATCTGCTATTGTAAAATCTGTTTCATGACCCACAGCAGAAATTATAGGGATTTCTGAATTATATATCGCTCTTGCTACTATTTCTTCATTAAAAGGCCATAGGTCTTCTAATGATCCACCACCTCTGCCTATAATTAATACATCTGCTAATTTCTTTTCATTCATTATTTCTATAGCTTTTGCAATTGCTTTTCCTGCTTCTGCTCCTTGTACTGGTACAGGCAATAATCTTAAATTCAAATTTGGATTTCTCCTTGTTCCAACATTTATTATGTCTCTTATTACCGCACCTGTTTGAGATGTTAGGACTCCAACTGTTTTGGGCATGAATGGTATTTTCTTTTTATGTGATATATCAAACAATCCTTCTTTCTCTAACTTTGCTTTTAATTCCTCAAACGCTTTGTGTAAGTCCCCTATACCTTCTTGTTTAATTTTTTCACAGTTTATTTGATATGAGCCACCTTTTTCAAATACACTTATACTTCCATATATTATAACTTTCATTCCATCTTTGGGCATAAATTCTAGATTATGTGTGTATTGTTTGAACATAACACATTTTATAAGTGCATTTTCATCTTTTAATGTAAAATATAAATGTCCTGAATAGTGATTTGTAAAATTAGAAATTTCTCCTTTTATGTAACGTGAGTTTAATAATTTATCTGTCATTAATCTTTCTTTTATGTATTTTGTTATTTCTGTTACAGATACAATATTTTCTACTTCCATTAATTTTTCTCCTTAACTATACTTGCTAATACTCCATTTATGAAAGAGTGTGATGTTTCTTCTGCATATTTTTTAGATAATTCTACTACTTCATTTATTACTACTTTAAATGGTATTTTAGAATATTCTATTTCGTATATAGCAAGTTTTAATAAGGCTATACTAATTTTGGAAATTCTGTCTATCTCCCACCCTGTTTTTAAGTTTATTGTAATTAAATTTATTATTTCTTTAGAGTTTTTATTAACTCCTTCTATTATATCTTTAATATATTCCTTTGTGCTCTCATCTTTAATTTCATTATTTTCTATAAAGTTTTCTATTTGCTTTTCTGTTAATTCTTTTTGTATTTCTTGCTCGTATAACATTTTAAATGCCAATTCTCTTGCTGCAGATCTGTTCATTTTTTCCTCCAATTATAATTTATCTATAAAATTTTTTATTTTCTCTTTTACTTCATATTTATTTTGTTGAACATAGTTTCCAACTACTATTCCTATAAATATTAAAATTATTCCTATAATTAATTTATATAAATTTGTAAGTAATAATAATATTGCAATTAAGGCTCCTATTATTGCTCCTTTATATTTTATTATAAAGTCTTTAAAGCTTTCCATAAATGTTCCTCCTATTCTTCTATAATTGTTTTCTTAGGAGTAATATCTTTAATTCTTATGTTTACCTCTTTAATGTCTAAATCTAATGAATTTTTTATTGTTTCCTTAATTTTCATTTGTAAGTTATTAGATAAGTCCTTTATTACTGCATTTGGCTCAACTTGTATCATTATATCTAAAATTACATTGTTTTCCTTGTCTATTCTTACTTTACTAACCGTGTTTTCTGCACTTTCAAATCCTTTCACAACACTTGTTGCTAAGTTTTCTATTGTATCTTTAGATATTAACAATTTTCCATTCTCGTTTTGTAATGTTATTCCTTCTGAAGCTTTATTTTCCTTGCTACTAGAATCGAAGAAAATACATTTTAAAGCTAGAAGTATTAATAATATACATATTACTAATGTAATATTACTAGCAACAGGCTTGTCTTGGAGGAAGCTAAGGCAAGCCTGCACTGCTTCTACTTCTATCCAACCGAATGTTATTAAAATCATAATTATAGATAATATTAGAATTAAATTTGCAAATATTACTAAAGATGTTTTTTCTATTATTTTCATATTTTATTCATTCCTTTCTACTTAATTGTCTGTGTTTTCTGTGTCATTTTTTGCTGTTTCATTCACGGTTGAAACTCCTTGAACATGAACATTTACTTCAATTACTTTTAAACCAGTCATACTTTCAACAGCTTTTTTTACTCTGTTTTGAATTTCAAATGCAACATCTGGAATTCTTGATCCATATTCAACAATTATATTAACATCTATTTTTGTTTCTTTTTCTCCTACATCAACTTTAATTCCTTTTGCTAAGTTTTTCTTTCCACTTAAAACTTCTGTTATTCCTCCTGCAAATCCACCTGACATTCCAGCAACTCCTGGAACCTCTGAAACTGCAACTCCTGCTATTACTGCTACTACATCATCTGCAATTTGAATTCCACTATTTTGTTCTTGTTTTTCCTCTAATATTTCATTATTTTCATTATTTCCCATATTTTCATTTTCCATTTTTTGTACCTCCTATTTTTTATATTAGTATATCAATATCTAGTATTTTTTACAACTATTTTATAAAAATTTTACAAATGAAATCTTCTTTTTACTTCCTCTTTTACATCTTTTCCACATAAACATATTACAAATAACAAATTTAATATTGCAATTCCTGTTGATATACACACAAATAATATCTTGTCTATCATTTTAAATAGTACAAGTAACAATGGTAACATACTAAATAAAAATATAATTAGTTCATATATAACATATTTTAAATATTTTTTCCTACTTACAATTGTTAGTATAAATATTGTAGTATTTGCTGTCATTGTTATTATTGGTATTGCAAAATTTATAGACCAACCTGAAAATCCAATAACTAAATCTATTATAACTACTAGTATTGATGTACAAATCATTTGTACTGCTACATGTGAAGCTATATTTACATTCTTTTTTATTGAATACATTGTTGTTACCCAAATATATACTATCTCAAAAATAGATATTATTGACCAATAAAATCTATTATCCACTAAAAGATTTATTAGAAAGCATATAATTGCTATTAATATTGATATTCCCATTAGTAATTTTATAACAAAATGGTTTTTCTTTATATTAAATAATTTAGGATAAAGCATTTTACACTCCATTATTCTCTGTTTTAATAAATATTCCATCTTTTTTTAGATGTTCTATAAACTTTTTTTCTATATTCTTATCTTGTAATATTGATGTAAATGTAAAAGACATATTATTTTCATATGAACAAGAAGAACATTTTATTTTTTCCGCCTTTTCTGGCGCTATTAAAATAAAGAAATCATCTATATACTTCTTATATTCTGGTAATATACCAATTTTGCCTATATTAGAATATGTAGTTGTTGTATATTTTCTAATTTCTATATAACTTAATTTTACTGTGAATTTTTTTAAAAATAAAGGCATTAATCTAATAAAAATATTTGTTCCTAATTTTACATTTGCAGACATTGTTTTTAATATTCCATCTTCTGTTAATTTTTCTTTAAATTCTTTTTTTACATATTCTAGTATAGTACTAAATGTTTTTATATCATTTTTATTTATTTCAACAGTTATATATGAAAAAAAATTCGATATAGTTTTAGAACTAAAATATTTTTTTAAATTAACAGGTATACATATTTTTATTGGTCTTTTACTTTTTTCATAATTTCCATAAAATATTGATTCTATTAAAATTGCTGTTAAATATTGCGTTATTGTACAATCTTTTGTTTTGCATAATTTTCTTAGTTTTTCTAAATCCATTATTACATGTGTTACTGCTATTGCTCCTAATGGTAACTTTTTGCCTCTTAATATATATGCTTTTTTATTCTTTTTTCTGTTTTTTAAATGTTTATTATAATTTTTTATATAATCATCTTCTGTATTATTTTCATATATTCTGTCAATTCTCAAATTGTCTTTTATTTCACTTTTGTGACTTATTTCTAAATAACAATATACTATTTCTTTTAAGAAATGCATTGCATTTGTACCATCTGTAAGCGAATGGAACACATCTAAATTTATTTTATTTTTAAAGTATGTTACTTTAAATAAATATTCATTATTTGTATTCTTGTCTATGTATTTACATGGATAATTATTCTCTTCTTCTATTATTATATCTTTTGAATTATACTCTAAATAATACCAAAAAAATCCTTTTTTTAATTTTACTTTATATGATATGAATTTGTTAACAGCATTTTCTGTTGCAATTTTTAGTATATCTTCATTAATTTCTTCATATAAAATTGCAGAAATTCTAAAAACACTGCTAAATTTTTTGTTAGACATTATAGGAAATAATTTTGCTGAATTATCTAATCTTCTCCAATTTAAATCCACAATAATTTATCCTTTCTAATTATTCTAATGAATCTATTAATTCTAAATAATCGTTTTGACTACAATATTCAGATTGTAAAATCCATATATGTACAGCTTTTTCTTTTTCTACTATTTTTATATTTTCTATTTCTTCTTTTTCTGCTCGTTCTTTTAATATGTGTACATCAGGATTTAATATATCATATGTTCCTGTAAATATTATTGTTTCTGGTAAATTTTTTAAATTTCCATTTATAGGATTTACAAGATATGAATTATGTCCATCTTCCCCAGAATACAATTCTCCAGCAAATTTTAGTGCATATTTATTTAATAGTTTATCATTTTTTTGTACTTTATCTATTTTTTCATTTTCCATTGTTGTGTCAAGCCAAGGCGATATTAGTATTAGTTTATCTGGTTTTTTAAAACTTTCTTCACCTATTAATTCTGAAAGTGCAAGTGCCATTCCTCCACCTGCCGAATCTCCCATTATAATTAATTTGCTTTCACCAATTTTATTTATTATTTCTTTATATAATGGTTCTAACATTCCAAAAACATCTTTGTAATTGTATTTTGGTGCTAATGGATAATCTGGTAAGATTATTGTATAACCAGTATCATTTGAAAATTTGGTTAAAAATGTCCAATATTTTTCTGTTATTCCTGTTACATATCCTCCGCCATGTAAGTATAAAATATATTTTTCTTCTTCTTTTTTTTCTGGATTAATTATAAATATGTCATTATTTTGAAAAGTTGTAACATAATGAGCACTTTTTATATTCTCTTGAGCTTGTACTTTCCCACTAACCCATAGCCAAACTGATATTACAATTAATAATACAATTAATAAAATTATTAAAAAAAGTTTTTTATTTTTCATAAACTATTCCCTTACTATTTTAGTTATTTGCCATAATTTTTGTTATGTCGATTTACTATATAAGTTCATATTTTATACTATTTCCTTATAATCTTCTTTAAAAATGATAATAACTTTTCATACCATTTTTTCTCTTTTATTTCCTGTAATGCAGTTTCTTCTTTTACGTTATTATTAAATATATTATTTATACCATACTTTTTAGCTTTTTCTTTTTCATTCTTATTTTCGTTAGCCATGTGTAATTCTTCTAAAAATCTTTTTTGTTCTTTGTTAAGTAAATATTCCATGTTTAAATATGATAACATTGCTATGGTTTTTCTATTTATGTTTTGATCTTTTAATTCTTTAGACTCATCATATTCCCAATTATATTGCATATCCTTTTTTTCTTTTATTTCTTTTTTTATTTCTTCTGGTATTTTCGCTAAGTCTTCTTGACTTAAATACTTAAGTATTTCGTCTAATTCAACTAAACATTTCTTATATTCCATTTTTTTTCAACTCCTAACAATTTAACTTTTTCCTCTAAACAATTTATCTTTTATTTTTTCAAATATGCGACGAACTACACTAATATCTGATGTAGATATTCTTTCATTTCTATCCAATTCAGCTATATCCTTCGGAGTTATATTTCTACCTCTTTGTATTCTTTTATTTTTTTGTTTAATATCTGAAAATTTTATTTCAATCTTTGGTTACCTT
>CALWZV010000011.1 GCA_944386115.1 uncultured Clostridia bacterium | reverse complement strand
ATAAAAAAATTAATTTATAAAAAAATAAAGAAAATTAAAATAAAAATAAAAAATAAAATTAAAATTAAAATGAAAATGATAATAAATTAATTTAAGAAATAAAAAAATTAATTTATGAAAAAGTAAAGAAAATTAAAATTAAAAATAAAAATAAAAAATAAAATTAAATTAAAATGAAAATGATAATAAATTAATTTAAGAAATAAAAAAACTAATTTATAAAAAAATAAAGAAAATTAAAAATTAAAAATAAAATTAAATTAAAATAAAAAAAATAATAAATTAATTTATAAAAAATAAAAAATATTTTATTAAAAAAATAAAATAAAAATAATAAATAGAAAATAAATTTAAAATAAAAATTGATTTATAAAAAATTAATAATAAAAATACTAATAAATTATTTTATATAAAATAATTTAAAAATTTTTGATAAAATAATAATGAACAAAGTTTAAAAAATGATTTATTAATTTAAAAATTAATTTTGAATTTGTAGATTAATAATAATGAAAAAATTAAAAAAAATTTTGAAGAAATTACCATAAAAGTATATAAGGTGAGTTTTGAATGAAAGAAAAAAAGTGATAGTAAGAAAAGAAATAATTTACTATAAAATATATAATAATTTAGGAAAAAATAAAAGAAAATCTTAAAGAAGTGATAAAAAGAGCAGATAGAAGATAACGGATATAAATAAAAGAGAAAATTTGATTAAAAGAAAGAAAATTGCAACATAATAAAATTATGTAAATGGTTCAGAAATGTTTGGCAAAAAGGAATAATACAATTTAGACAAGAAACAAAAACCATAATGTGAAAATTAGAATATTTGTTATCTGAATTCATAATATTTATTTGTAAATTTTACCCAAATTCATGCCTAAATAAAATTTATATAAAAGATAAATTTATTAAAAATATTAAAAGTAAAATTGAGTATAAAATAAAAAATTAATTCATAAAAAATAATAAATTAAAATAAAAATGTCAATAAACTAATTTATAAAATTAAAAAAGAAATTTTAAAAAATAAAATTAAAAATGAAAATAATAATAAAAAAAATTTTAAAATAGAAAAATAAAAATTTAATTTTAAAAAGACAAAAATTAATTTATTGAAAAAATAAAATTAAATTAAAATAAAAATGGTAATAAATTAATTTATAAAAAATAAAAAAATTAAAAAATAAAATAATAAATAAAATTAAATTAAAAAATGTTAATAAAAAATAATTAGTAAAATTTAATAAAGTAATTTTTGTATATAAATGTCAGGAATAAAATATACGAAAATTCCAGTTTAAAACACACAATAAAAATCAAATAAAAGACTAACAAAAATTGTTAGTCTTTTATTTAATTTAATATCTTATTTTCTTGGCTGATATCCTTTTTTAAGTTTTCTTTTTTTAGAATATTTTTTTCTTTTTGTTGTATTTTTAGATTATCTTTTGCAACAGTCATTAATAATTTTAGCCTATTTATTTGATTTGATTGACTAGCTCCAGGATCGTAATCTACAGGAGCTATATTTGCATTAGGATACTTTTCTCTTATTGTTTTTATTACACCCTTTCCAACAACATGATTTGGTAAACATGCAAATGGTTGTACACATACAATATTGCTAATTCCATGTTCTATGTATTCAATCATTTCTGCAGTTAGAAACCATCCTTCACCTGTTTGATTACCTATTGATAATATATCTTTTACTTTAGATTCTAGTTCCCAAATATTGCAAGGTGGAAGATAATTTTTAGAAGAATTAGAAAGTGCAATTTTTAAATCTTTTTCTAGTATATCAATTAGTTTTATAGCAAATTTAAAAATTTTTGCTTTAGTTTTATCTGTTTTTAATAAAGCATTAAATGTAATTTTATGTGTGGCCATGAATTTAACAAATCCCATAAAATCTGGAAGGACTACTTCTGCTCCATCTTTTTCTAGAACATTTGCAACGAAATTGTTTCCAAAAGGATGATATTTTATTAATATTTCTCCAACTATACCAACTTTTGGTTTTTCTTTTGAAAGGTCTAACTCAATCTTTTCAAAGTCATTAACAATTTCATATATACTCTTTTTAAAGGTTTTATTGGAAGAATTAATTGAAAGTTCTTTACAGTTTTTTAACCATTTATTAAATAATCTTTCAGTTTCTCCTTTATTTTTTTCATATGCTCTATTTTTCATTAATAGTTTTTGTAATAAATCACCATAAATTACACATTTTAGTAACTTTTCCATTAACCCCATTGTTATTTTAAAACCTGGCATTTTTTCCATTCCTACTATATTAAATGAAATAACAGGAATGTTAGAGAAACCAGCATCTTTTAAAGCTTTTCTAATAAAACCAATATAATTAGTTGCTCTACAACCTCCACCTGTTTGGGACATGATAAGAGCTGTTTTATTTAAATCATATTCACCAGATTCTAAAGCTTCTATCATTTGACCTGTAGTTAGTATTGAAGGATAGCAGGCATCATTATTTACATATTTTAATCCAGTTTCTACAGTTTTTGGTGTACAATCTTTTAGCAATTTTATATTATATCCTTCTGATTTAACTGCAGCTTCTATTAATTCGAAATGAATTGGTGCCATTTGAGGCATTAATATTGTATAATCTTTTTTCATTTCTTTAGTAAATATAATTTTATTTTGTTCATAATTTCCAACAGATGTTTCTTTTTTAGCTAAACGTTTATTCATACTAGCTAGTAAAGATCTTATTCTTATTCGTACGGCTCCTAAATTATTTATTTCATCTATTTTAATTAAAGTGTACATCTTATCAAAACTAGATAATATTTCTTCAACTTGATCTGTGGTTACAGCATCAACTCCACAACCAAATGAATTTAATTGTACTAATTCTAAGTTATCATGATTTCCTACTATACTTGCAGCAGCATATAGTCTTGCATGGTAAACCCATTGGTCTACAACCCTAATTGGCCTTTTCACTTCACCTAAATGTGAAATGCTATCTTCACTTAATACACACAAGCCTAGACTTGTAATTAATGTATCTATACCATGATTAACTTCAGGATCAACATGGTAAGGTCTACCAGCAAGTACAATACCTTTTAAATTGTTTTCTTTCATATATTTTAAAGTTTCTTCACCTTTTTTATGTACATCATCTTTAAATTTAAAATATTCTTTCGTTGCCTCATTTGCTGCTTTTAATAGTTCTTTTCTATTAAAATTATATTTTTTAAATTCATCCAATTCCAAAATTCTGCTAACTAAATTCTTAGGGTCAAGAGGTAAAAAAGGATTTAGAAATTCTATATCTTTTAATTCTTCAACATTATTTTTTATAACCTCTGAGTATGAAATAACAATAGGACAATTATAATGATTATCAGCTTTTTCATATTCTTTTCTTGAATATGGAATACATGGATAAAATATGGTTTTAATACCTTTTTCTATTAAACTTATTATATGTCCATGAGCTAATTTTGCAGGATAACATACGGATTCAGATGGCATAGATTCCATTCCCTTTTCATATGTTTTCCTTGTGCTTTTTTCTGATAAGATTACTCTGAATCCCAGATTTGTGAAGAATGTAAACCAAAATGGAAAATCTTCATACATATTTAAAACTCTAGGGATTCCAATAGTTCCTCTATATGCGTTTTCTTCAGAAAGAGGTTCATAATTAAATAATCTTTCAAATTTATATTTATATAAATTTGGCAAATTAGTATTTGAAGAAAAATTGCCAGAACCACGTTCACATCTATTTCCAGAAATTAATTTTTTTCCGTTATTAAATTTATTTATTGTAAGTAAACAGTTGTTTTCGCAAAGCCCACATCTTGTATGTGAAATATCAAAATGAAAAGAATCTAAATCATCTTTTTTCAATATTGCAGAAATATGTGCATCATCCATATTAGATTCATATTGTTTTTTTGATAATATTGCCATACCAAAAGCACCCATAAGGCCAGCGATGTCTGGGCGTATAACATTTTTTCCAACTAATAATTCAAAACTGCGTAGCACAGCATCATTATAAAATGTTCCACCTTGCACTACAATATTATCTCCTAGTGTTGAAATATCTCTAATTTTCATAACTTTTTGAAGAGCATTTTTAACAACTGAATATGATAATCCGCTAGATATATCACCTACAGTATATCCTTCTTTTTGTGCTTGTTTTATTTTAGAATTCATAAATACTGTACATCTTGAGCCTAAATCAACAGGTCTTTTGGCTGATATAGCAGAAGACACGAATTCGTCGATAGATAAGTTTAAGCTTTTAGCAAATGTTTGAATAAATGAACCACAACCAGAAGAACATGCTTCATTTAACATGATATTATCTATAGAATGATTTTTTAATTTTATATATTTCATATCTTGGCCACCAATATCGACTATTGCTGTAACATTTGGCATGAATTTTTTTGCTGCCTCATAATGAGCAATTGTTTCTATTTCATTTAAGTCTACATTTAGACCTGTTTGAACTAATTTTTCGCCATATCCGGTAACACCACTGTATCTTAACTTAGCATTAGCAGGCAATATGGAGTACATTTTTTTTAGCATATTTATAACACTTTGTATAGGATTACCTTCATTACTTCCATAATCTGAATAAAGTAAATTATCCTCTTGATCTATTAAAACTAATTTGGTTGTAGTAGAACCAGCATCTATACCTAAAAAACAGTTACCACTAAAATCTTCTATGTTTTTTCTTTTAACAGTGTCTTTATTATGTCTTTCTTTAAAATCTATATAATCTTTTTCTGTCTTAAATAATGGGTCTAATGGGTAAGAGCTATTATCTGTAGAGTTCTTTAGATTTTCTATTTTCTGTTTTAATATATCATTTGAAAAACTATCATATTCTACGGATGTAACAGCTGCTCCCATTGCAACTAGAAGATGAGCGTTTTCAGGGATTATTATTTCATCATCTTTCAAATTTAGTGTTTCTATAAATCTTTTTCTAAGTTCAGATAGATAATTTAAAGGACCACCTAAAAATGCAACATTTCCTCTAATTGGTCTGCCACAGGCTAATCCACTTATTGTTTGATTAACAACAGCTTGCATTACTGATACAGCAATATCTTCTTTCCTAGCTCCTTCATTTAATAATGGTTGTACATCTGTCTTGGCAAATACACCACAACGAGAAGCTATAGGATATATTGTTGTATAATTTTTAGCAAGTTCGTTTAAACCAGCAGTATCTGTGTTTAGAAGAGATGCCATCTGATCTAGAAAAGCACCAGTTCCACCAGCACAAGTACCATTCATTCTCTGTTCAATAAATTTATCAAAATAAATTATTTTTGCATCTTCCCCACCAAGTTCTATAACAACATCTGTTGATGGAATATATTTTTCTACGGCTTTTTTGCAAGAAACAACTTCTTGAATAAAAGGTAGACCTAAAAAGGTTGAAGCAGACATTGCTCCAGAGCCAGTTAATACAATTGAAAAATCATTCGAATCGAATCTATTTGATAGGTCTTGTAAAACATTGCAAACAGTATTTTTAGTATCTGAAAAATGTCTTGTATAATTTGTATATAAAATCTCTAAATCATTATTTAAAACAACAATTTTTACTGTTGTAGAACCTACATCTAATCCAACACGAAGTATATTTGACATATAAAATCTCCTCTTATTATTAAAATAAATCTAATTTATTTTATAATGAAAATATATATTTGTCAAATGTATAAAATAGCAAAATTAGTAGAGTTTTCTTTGGAAAATGTATTGTTTTATATAATAAGTATATAGAATTTATATTTAATATTAAAAGATTATAGATAAAGATTAGGCACTAGAAAATCATCATTTATGTTTAAATATATAAAACATATTTAAATATAAACCAAAAATGACAGAAACTTCCTAGCATTATAAATATATGAAAAATTTCATGAAATCCAAAATATTTGTTTTTTAGTTTTGGCCATTTTAATCCATATAATATAGCACCTATTGTATAAAAAATTCCACCTGCAAGTAACCAGAATAAAGAATAAAGGCTATTTAGTTCTTTAAATGTTACAATCATTGGGTAGATTGCAATAATAACCATCCAACCCATTCCTAAATATATACCTGTTGTGAGCCATCTAGGTGCATTAATCCAGAAGATAGTAAGAAATAATCCGAAAATTGCTAATCCCCATATAACTCCAAATATTGACCATCCCCATCCACCTCTTAGAGGTCCAAGACATATGGGAGTATATGTTCCAGCAATTAAAATGTAAATCATTATATGATCCAATTTTCTTAAAATTCTTTCAGCTTTTTGATTAACTTTGAATAAATGATAATTGGCACTACAAAAGTAAAGAAGAATTAAACTTACTCCAAAAATAGAAAATGATGTTATATCCCAACCTTTTTCATCGCTATATATTGCTGCGAAAACAATTAGTAAGACCAAAGCTGCAATTGAGGCGAATCCCCAAATTAAATGCGTAATGCCACTAACTGGATCTTTGATTCTTTTCATAAAAACTTATTCCTTTCTATATCAAAAAAACATAAAAAATATTTTAAGAGTAAAATATTAATAAAATATACTTTATTATAAATTTATAATAAAGTCAACTATTATAAAATTTAGTTCTAAAAATAAAACAATAAAATAATATAGTACAAGTAAATATAAGTAAAAAAGAAAGGAATGTGAGTTTTAATGAAAAAGAAAAAATTTTTTCTTGTATTAATTATCTTATTTGTTATACTATTTGTAATATGGTTTTTTATTAAAAAAAATACTAATAAACAAGAATTTATAGAATATACTCCTCAACAAGAAATATCTGAAGAACAGGAAAGAAAATGCTTAGTTTCATTATATTTCAGAAATAAAGAAACAAAAATGCTAATGCCAGAAGCAAGACTTATAGATGCAAAAACTTTAATAGAAAATCCATATTATACCTTAGTTAATTTATTAATTGAAGGACCGAAAAACGAGAAGCTAGAAAGTGCATTGCCACAAGGAACAAAATTAAATAATGTAAAAATAGAGCAAGATATGGTAATTGTTGATTTATCAAAAGAATTTATAAAAAATACGAATCTTGGTGCAGAAGAAGAAAGTAAAATAATTTATTCAATAGTAAATACATTAACAGAGCTTACAGAAGTTAACAGTGTAAAAATACTAATAGATGGAGAAGAAGGAAAAGAGTTTGAAGATGGAGAAATTAATTTTAAACAACCTTTTGCGAGAATGAAATAGATAATATGTAAGTCCAAATTCGGACTTACATATTATTTTAATATATTATACAATTTAATGTAATTAAATGTTTTATCAAGATTTCTTAAAAAAAATTCGACTTCTGTTAGAGAATTTAAAGTATTATCTTTTTTTCTTTTAAAATCAAATTTATTTTTTATATTTTTACAATTCTTTATATTATGCATTGGTTTAAATCCCCTTTTAATAGACTTTTTATGTAATTTATTATATAATATGTAAAATAAAAAAAGGTGTGAAAAAAGTGGAAATAAATTTAAAAGAAAATGAAAGAATTGATGACTTAGAATTTAAAAATTTAAAAATAATTCAAAATAAAAAAAATTTTTGTTTTGGTATAGATAGTATTTTGCTTTCTGATTTTGCAAAAGAAATAAAATCTAATAGTAAGGTTTTAGATTTAGGAACAGGAACAGGTATTTTAGGTATTTTGTTATGTGGAAAAACTAATTTAAGTAAAATAATAGGAATTGAAATACAAAAAGATATGTGTGATATGGCTCAAAGAAGTATAGCCCTTAATAATTTAGAAAATAGATTTGAAATATTGAATTATGATATAAGAAATATTGATTTTAAATTACAAATGGAAACATTTGATTATGTTGTTACAAATCCACCATATAAAAAAATAGATACTGGCATACAAAACAAAGAAGATAGTATACTTATAGCAAAACATGAGGTTAAATGCAATTTAGAAGATATTATTAATAAATCATTTAAAATGTTGAAAAATAATGGTACTATTTATATGGTACATAGACCTGATAGATTAGTGGATATTTTTTATTTACTTAGAAAATACAACCTTGAGCCCAAACAGCTAAGACTAGTTTATTCTAAAACAAATGAAATGCCAAAACTTGTATTAATTAAAGCAACGAAAAATTCAAAACCATTTCTAAAAGTTGATAAACCTTTAATAATTTATAATGAAGATGGAAATTATACAGATGAAGTTTTAAAAATATATAATAAATAAGAAATACAATTTGCTATATGTTTAGTAAAAGGGGAGTTTTTATGAGTGGAAATTTATATATTGTTGCTACACCAATAGGAAATTTAGATGATATAACATTTAGAGCAATAGATACATTGAAAAATGTAGATATTATTTTTGCAGAAGATACAAGACATACAATTAAACTTTTGAATCATTTTAATATCTCAAAGCCTCTAATGAGTTATTATAAGCAAAAAGAAAAAATGAAATCAGAAGAAATAATAAACTTATTAAAAGATGGAAAAAATATTGCTATAGTTTCAGATGCGGGAACTCCCGCAATATCTGATCCAGGAGAAGAAATTGTAAGAAGAGCAATTGAGAGTAACATAAAAATAGTACCAATTCCTGGAGCTTGTGCTTTAATATTAGGCTTAATTACTTCTGGCTTTAATACAAAAGAATTTATTTTCCTTGGATTTATAGATGAAAAAAAACAAAAAGATAAATTTGAAGAGATAAAATATGAGAAAAAAACAATTATTATATATGAAGCTCCACATAGGATAAAAAGAACACTAAATAATATTAGAGAAATTTTAGGAGATAGAAATATTACAATTGGTAAAGAATTAACGAAAATTCATGAAGAATTTATTATTGGAAAAATTAGTGATGTAATTGAAAAGCTGAATGAACCTAAAGGGGAATATGTAATTACAATTGAAGGCTCAAAAATAAGTAATATAGAAAAAGAGAAAATAGACTTAAGTAATAAAACATTAGAAGAACATTATGAATTTTATAAAAATAAAGGCTTTTCACAAAAAGAAATTATAAAACAAATAGCAAAAGACAGAAAACAAATTAAAAATGATATATATAAATATTTTTTAAATAAAGAATAAAGTGAACATATTTAGTTCACTTTATTCTGCTTTTATCATATCAGATAACTTTGTAACACATTTATTACATACTAACTTATCTTTATAATGTGTTAAATTTTTCGTGTTGTTACAAAATATACAACTAGGTTCATACTTTTTTAATATTACTGAAGAGCCATCAATATATATTTCAATAGGATCTTTTTCAGCTATTCCAAGAACTTTTCTTAATTCCATTGGTATAACTATTCTTCCAAGTTCATCCATTTTCCTTACAATACCAGTAGACTTCATTAAATACCTCCCTTTAATCGACAAAAATTTTATCATAAGTAAATGATAGCATATTTGAGCAGAAAAAACAATAAAAAGGGAAAAAAATGTAAAAATATTGTAGATTTTTTTGATTATCTAAATTATATTTATTAATTTAGAATAAGAACTGAATAGTAAGAATAGAAATATATAGACAGATTTACTAATAATTAGGAGATATTATGCTAAATATTATATGGCCATTATTTATAATTATATCATTTATATATGGAATTTGCACAGGAAGAGTAAATGAAATAAATACTTCAATATTTGATTCAACTGAAAGTGCAGTTAATTTATCAATAACATTTTTAGGCACAATATGTTTATGGAATGGCGTAATGGAAATAGCAAGTAAAACTAGTCTTATTGAGAAGCTTACAAGAATATTAAGAAGACCTATGAAATTTTTGTTTCCAGATATAAGTGAAAAAGAAAGTGTGCATAAAGAAATATCAATGAATATGATAGCAAATATATTAGGATTAGGAAATGCGGCTACTCCACTTGGGTTAAAAGCGATGAATTCTCTGCAGGAAAAGAATACTAAAAAAGATACTCTATCAAATTCTATGATAATGTTCATAGTTATTAATACAGCATCTTTGCAATTAATACCAACAACAGTTATAGCACTAAGGACATCTATAAATTCAAAAGAACCATCAGAAGTTATTATTCCAATTTGGATTACTAGTATAGTTGCACTTACAACTGTAATAATTATTACAAAAATGCTTATAAAATTAGGAAAATAGGAGGAAAATAAAATCTAATGAATATAGTAAACTATTTATCAGCAGCTTCTATTCCTGTAGTTATATTAATAATAGTAATTTATGGAATTACAGAAAAAGTAAAAGTGTTTGATGCATTTATATCTGGAGCTAAAGAAGGGGTATTTATAGTATTAAAGATATTTCCAACATTAGTAGGTCTTTTTGTAGCGGTTGGAGCACTTAGAAGTTCGGGGATAATAGATTTAATAATTAATCTAATTTCACCAATATTAAATTTATTTAAAATTCCTTGCGAAATAATGCCACTTGCAATATTAAGGCCAATATCTGGTAGTAGCAGTATGGCTATTGCAACAGATATTTTAAACACATATGGGGTTGATAGTAAAATTGGACTAATAGCATCTACAATTATGGGATCAACAGAAACTACTTTTTATACAATTGCAATATATTCAAGCTCTGTAAAGATTAAAAAAAACAGATTTGCCTTAAAAGTAGCTCTAATTGGAGACGTAGTTGGAATTATTACTGCTGTTGTATTATGGGAAATTTTGTCGTAAAGTTTTTCTTGACAAAATATATAAAAAGTATTAATATATAGACAATTAAATTCGAGGAAATTTTTAAATAAAAATGTTTTTTAAAATAATTATTTTTGTTCTCACTTATTATACTGTTAGACAAATTATTTCTAAAATTTTATCCAAAAAAATAATCAGAATATTGAATAGATAATAAAAATCAGTCATTACTTTTGTGCAGGAAAAAGGCTTATTTGTTGTATGTAAAACTTCTTCCTGCACAAACAACCCCCCATCTAAAAGTTCTTTCTATAAAATATTTTTTTCTATAAAGTTTTATTTCAAAATTAAGGCTACTAAAAATCCGGTTATGGTAGCCTTAATTTTAAGCAATATTTATTATTGTACTAGGACAAATTCTTGTTGCAATATTTAAATTTATAGCATCATGCGAAATATTACATGATTGTAATTCTTCAATAACAGTTCTCATTGCTAATTCAGGAAAATTAGTCTCTTTGCTTAAATGTCCTAACATTACTGATTTAAGCCCATTATTTACAAGTCTTGATATAACTTTTCCTGCAGTATTATTAGATAAATGACCATTTGGACCTGCAATTCGTGTTTTTAATTTATATGGATATGATGAACATTTTAATACTTCAGGATCATAATTTGATTCTAGCATTATAAATTTACTATTTTTCAATAAATTAAATATTTCTTGTGTAACATGACCTAAATCTGTTGCAACACTAATTTTAGAATTCCCAACAGAGATATTAAATCCAGATGGGTTTATTGCATCATGAGGTATTTCAAAAGGAAGAATATTTAGATCTCCAATTTTGAATTCTTTATACATATTAAATTGTTTTTGATTTTCTTCAATAATTTTATCTTTAGGCAAGAAGTTCCAAGTTTCTTTGTTTGCAAAAACAGGAATATTATATTTTTTTGACAAAACAGATAAGCCTTTTATATGATCAGAATGTTCATGTGTAATTAAAATTGCATTGATATTATTAATATTTTCACCTATAGATGATAAAGCATTTACAATCTTACTTGTGCTAACACCAGCATCTATAAGAATACTGGAACTATCGCTTTTAATAAATAAACTATTTCCATCGCTACTACTAAAAAGGCTACAGAATTTTAGCATAAAAATCATCCTTTGTTAATTAAATTTTAATTCTTTCGATATTTGCTCCGATTTTTTTGAATTTTTCTTCAATATGCTCATAACCTCTGTCTATATGTTCTAGATGGTATATTTCGGTAGTGCCTTTTGCAATTGTTCCTGCAATAATTAAAGCTGCTCCAGCTCTTAAGTCAGGAACGCAAACAGGTGCTGCTATTAGCTCTTCAACTCCATCAAAAACAGCAGATTTACCTTGAGAAGTTATTTTAGCTCCCATTTTATTAAGTTCTTCTGTATATTGAAAGCGTGACTCAAAAATACTTTCATTAATTATACTTGTACCTTTAGCTATTGACAAAACAACTCCCATTTGTGCTTGTAAATCTGTTGGAAAACCAGGATAAGGAAGTGTTTTAATATTAGCTCTGTTAGGTCTTTTCTTACAATATACTCTTAATTTATCACCATTGCTTTCTACAATTCCGCCAATTTCTACTACTTTTGCAATTATTGATTCTAAGTGTTTAGTAATACAGTTTTTTATTAGTAGGTCACCACGTGATGCTACAGCAGCAAGCATAAATGTACCAGCTTCAATCTGATCTGGAACTATTGAATATGTTCCTTCTCTTTTTAATTCCTTAACACCATTAATTTTTATAACATCAGTACCAGCACCTCTAATGTCTGCACCCATAGTATTTAAAAAATTTGCAACATCAACAATATGAGGCTCCTTTGCGGCATTATCTATTATTGTTGTTCCTTCGGCTAGAACACTTGCTAGCATTATGTTGATTGTAGCCCCAACAGAAGCAATGTCCAAATATATAGAAGTGCCTTCTAATTTTTTTGCTCTGGCACTAATATTCCCTTGAGAGACTTCTACACTTGCTCCTAAAGCTTCAAATCCTTTTATATGCAAATCTATTGGCCTTGCACCGATTTTACAACCGCCAGGAAGCCCAACTTGAACTTTTCCACATCTTCCCAATAGAGCACCAATTAAATAATATGAAGCCCTAAAGGTTCGAGTAATTTCCAATTCAGATGTTTTGCTTATATTCCTTGTATCAATAGTAATTTCATGTTCATTATTCCAAGTAATTTTGGCTCCGAAAAATTTTAAAATTTCACAAAACTGTTTTACATCACTTACATTAGGTAGATTCTCTATAGTACATATTCCATTTATTAATAGAGTAGCAGGTAAAATAGCAACAGCAGCATTTTTTGCACCGCTTATACTAACTTCACCTCTTAATGGAGTAGGACCTTTGATTACTAGTTTTTCCAAAATATTACCCCCAAAATAAATTTAAATAGGGTTTATTACTACCCTATTTGACACTATAGCATAAAATTTGGCATTTGACAAGTAGCTTTAAATTAGTTATTTGCAATCATAGTTTTTACATTTTGAAATATCTCTAGTATTTTAAATTTAAAACTAATCTCAGATTCATCATGTGCAATAATATTGTAACTTTCTTCGCTTAAATTTTCTTTCATAATTTCCTTTGAATCATCTGGTACAATTCCTGAACTAACATCTACAAAACATAAAGGAGGAAATAAAACACACCACCAGTTTTGACCAGAAGCTTCACCAATTTCTACTTTAAGAGAATCATATTTCCCAGCAGGTAAGCTTATATCGCCATAACTCTTTGTGGGAAAATCTGATGAACAAACAGAAACATTAACATTATAATTATAACCATTTTTTCTAATGGTTGATTGAGAAATTTCTTTAAATGTGCCAAGATTTTTATTAACTAATTCAATTACGTCCTCTTTTGATGTCGCATTTTTAGTAAGTTCATTCATATATTTTAATATTTCGTCACGTACAATGTATTTTAAATTTTGATCTTCTTCAGAATTACTTGCAGCAATTACATGTAATCTAAATATATTTTCCGATAAATTAGAACTTACAGCATTTGAATATGATATAGCCGAAATTAATGTATATAATAAAATTAAAATTGTTAAAATAATTAAAATTTTAATTTTTGATAAATTTTTCATAAATAACCTCCAACTAATATAAAAGTAAAAATATTTCTTAATAAAAATTATTAACCAATTTTTTTAAAATATACATGTCGAAATCATGTATACGATTTTGATTGACAAATAAATAATAAAATGGTAAAATTTACCAAGAAAGAAAAAGCAATAATTAAAAAGGGGGATCTCTGCTAATGTTAAATCAAAAAAATAATATAAAAAGATTATGTAGTTTTTTTGTTAGTGAAATTCATTTAGTTACAATGATATTACCTTATATAGTTAAGAAATTAAAAGATAATATTAATATTGTAACAATTTTAGAAAAAGATTTAACGACAGATATAAAGTTGCTGACTTCAAGACTAAATATAAAGGAAGAAGAAAAAGAAAAAATTAATAAAATAAATTGGAAATGCGCTAAATTATGTAGGAATAAAAAAATAGGAAAAAATATATATTTAAATAATATGAAAGAAAATATTATAATTGTATGTGGAAATAAAGATTATATAGATTTGGCTAATAATGTTATTGAAAAATTAAAAACAATGCAAATAAATAAAATAACTATAATAAATTGTTATGAAGTAATGCAATTTAATAATAATGTGAAAGAGATTTTAGATAAGCATGACAAGATCTTAAATACATCAGGTGAAATGGAAATTGAAAAAGTATTTGAAGGATATGTTAAGAAAATTGTTTAATATTGACGAAAAAAATATTATGATATATAGTATAAACAAGTTTAAGTAATAATTATTTGAAGAAAGGAGAGTATGATTATTTAACTTATTGAATATATCATACAATGGTTAATATGGAAACAGTTGAGCTATTAAAAAAATATAATCAGGTAAACTTACTAAATTTTTATAATAGAGCATCAGATAATGTAAAGGAAAAATTAAGAAAACAGATAAGCCATATAGACTTTGAACAAATTATCAAACTATATGAAAATATAAAGAATAATAGCAAAATAGAAAATTCAATTATAACACCAATGAAATATATTGATAAAGAAAAAATTCCAGATGAAGATAAAAAGAAATATGAAAAAATAGGAAATGAAGCAATACAAAATGGAAAATTGGCGGTTATTACTATGGCTGGAGGACAGGGGACTAGATTAGGACATATGGGACCTAAAGGGACTTTTATATTGGACGAAAAAAATAATAAATCGCTTTTTCAAATTCTTTGTGAATCATTAAAAAATGGGAATGAAAAATATAGGACAACTATTCCATGGTATATAATGACTAGTAAAGAAAATAATGATGAAACAGAGAAATATTTTGCTGAAAATAACTTTTTTGGATATCCAAAAGAAAAAATAAAATTTTTTATACAAGATGAGCTACCAGTTATTGATACAAAAGGAAACTTAATGATTGGCGAAAATGGTCTTATAAAAGAAGCTGCAAATGGTCATGGTGGAGTATTTGAAGCAGCAGAAAAGAATGGAATAATAGAAGATATGAAAAAGCAAAATATTGAATGGATTTTTATTGGAGGTGTAGACAACCCTCTTATAAAAATGGTAGATCCAATATTTATGGGAATATGTATAGATAAAAAGGTACTAGCAGGAAGTAAATCAATTGTAAAAAAAGATGAGAATGAAAAGGTAGGAATCTTTTGTAGAAAAAATAATAAACCATATGTTATTGAGTATACTGAGATTTCAAAAGAAATGGCAGAAAAAAAAGATGAAAATAATGAATTTGTATATGGTGAGGCACATGTTTTGTTTAATTTGTTCAATATAAAATCCTTAGAAAATTTGAGTAAAGAAAAATTGCCTTATCATGCAGCATTTAAGAAAAATTCATACATGAATGAAAAGGGAGAAATAATAAATCCAGAAGAACCAAATAGTTATAAGTTTGAAGCATTTTTGTTTGATGCATTTGAAAGATTAGATGATATGGTCATTTTAAGAGTAAAAAGGGATGAAGAATTTGCACCAGTTAAAAACAAAGATGGAGAAGACAGTCCAGACACATCAAGAAAGTTATATTATAACTACTTGAGTAAAAATAAGTAAAGAAAGGAGGGTATGATGTATTTAAATTATTAAATATATTATACAAAATAATATGAACTACAAAGAAGAATATAATAGATGGTGTAATGAAAGTATTTTCGATAAAAAAACTAAGGAAGAACTAATTCAGATAAAGGACAATGAAAAAGAAATAGAAGATAGATTTTACAAAGAACTTGAATTTGGAACAGCTGGATTAAGGGGAGTAATTGGAGCTGGTACTAATAGAATGAATTTATATACTGTAGGAAAAGCAACACAGGGATTAGCTAATTACATAAAAAAACAAAAGCTTATGGATAGAGGAGTCGCAATTGCATTTGATTCAAGAAAAATGTCCAAAGAATTTGGTGAACATACAGCACTTATATTAAATGCAAATGGGATTAAAACATATATTTTTGAATCATTAAGACCTGTTCCAGAATTATCATACACAGTTAGATTATTAAATTGTGTAGCAGGAATAATGATTACAGCAAGTCATAATCCCCCAAAGTATAATGGTTATAAAGTATATTCAAGTACAGGTGGGCAAATAACATATCCGATGGATAAATTATTAACTGAAGAAGTAAATTCAATTAAAGATTATAGTGAGATAAAAACAATTGATAAACAAGAAGCAGAAAAATGTGGATTATATAACATTATTGGAAAAGATATAGATGATAAATATATTGCAGAAATAAAAAAATTAATTTTAAATGGAGACATAATAAAAAAGGAAGCTGATAATCTAAAAATTGTATACACTCCTCTTCATGGAGCAGGCAATATGCTAGTTCAAAGAATTTTAAAAGAAATTGGGTTTAAAAATGTATATGTAGTTCCAGAACAAGAAATGCCAGATGGAGATTTTAAAACTGTAAAAACTCCGAATCCAGAAGACAAAGAAGCTTTTAATTTAGCTTTACAATTAGCAAAAAACAAAGAAGCTGATTTAGTTTTGGCAACAGATCCAGATAGTGATAGATTAGGAATATATGTAAAAGACGCAAAAACACGGAGAATATAAACCTTTTACAGGCAACATGACAGCTGTTTTAATTATGGAATATATATTAAGTCAAAAACAAAATAAAAATGATTTGCCTAAAAATGGTGTTGTTATAAAAAGTATAGTTTCATCAAATATGGCAGATGCAGTTGCAAAAGAATATAACATAGAGATTCAAGATGTGTTAACAGGATTTAAGTATATAGGTGAAAAAATAGAAGAATATGAGTCTACAGGAAAATATAAATATTTATTTGGATTTGAAGAAAGTTATGGATGTTTAGTTGGAACTCATGCTAGAGATAAAGATGCAATAGTTGCTGTTATGACATTATGTGAAGCAGCAACATATTACAAATCTAAAGGATTAACCCTTTGGGATCAAATGATAAATTTATATGAAAAATATGGGTATTATAAAGAAGATATTTTTTCTATTACATTAGAAGGAGCTGAAGGACTAGAGAAAATTCAAGAATCAATGAGTAAAATAAGAAAAGAAGAAATAAAAAAAATCGGAGATTTTAATGTAGAAAAAATAAGGGATTACCAAAAAGAAGAAGTAAAAGATTTAATAAATGGAAAGATAAAAGCTACGGGATTACCAAAATCAAATGTGTTATATTATGAACTAGTAGATGATGCATGGTTTTGTATAAGACCTTCAGGAACAGAGCCTAAGATTAAATTTTATATAGGAATTAAAGGAAAAAATATGAATGATGCTGAAAATAAAATTAAAAGATTAAAAGAGAATATATTGGAACTTAATATAATCTAGTAATTATCCCCTGGTTTAACCAGGGGATAATTACTAAAAATTAAAATATGACTTATTTAACAAAATATTTTATGCCTGATTTAATTGCATTTTTAGGGATAATAACTTTTCCATATTCCAAGATTTTATTCATATATAAATCAGAATCATGAATATATTGCCCAAACTCACTCATAAAAGAAGATATAATTTTTGAAGATTTAATATTATTAGAAATATTATCAAATAATAAATAATATTTACTGTTTAATATGTACAAAGATACATTTTTTATATATGTATTAATTAATTTTAAATGATTTTTGCTGATGGATTCACATAATGCTATAAAATCTTCAAAATTATCAAAAGAATAAATTGCAATACCTTTATTAATACTATTCGATTTTCTTTTTAGTATCACTTTTTTCTTGTTTTTTTCATTTTCTGGAACTGTTCTTGTAACTGTTAAAATAAAAATATTATTTGGCATTGCCAAAGCTTCAATAGATAATCTATAATCTCTAGTTACAAATCCAAATTTTTCTTCAGCTATATCTAACATATTTAAAAACACAGATTGTGTTTCTATAGGATTAGACATAAATGAGTGAATATCAATATTATTTCTTTTTAAATCATCAATATTTAATGTAATTCTAATTTTATTTTCATTAATTTTCTCAATTTTCAATTTAAATTAAATCCTCCTAAAAGATATATATAAATATTATACTACTAATAAATAAAAAATTAAACAATAAAAATATAGTAGAAATGTAAAAATTTTCTAAAAAGATACTATATTATATTAACTTTAATTAAAAAGGTACTAATAATATAACATAAATAAAATAAAAACAAAAGAAAAATAATATAATTTTAAGAAAAATCTTAATTTAAAAAGCAAATTATTCGTAACTAAATACCAGTTTTAATATAATTATACTTGAAAAAATTAACATTTGCATATATAATAATAAAACGAAATACAAAAGAAAGGGTGAAAGATATGGCAACAAGAGATAAAAATATATGGATATTATTAATTTTTATATTATCTGGAGTAGTACTTGGAGGTTTACTTGGAGAACTTGCGGCTCGTGTAGATTTTTTAAGTTGGCTTGCATATGGACAAGAATTTGGTTTACAGGATCCGATTGTTTTAGATTTAAGCATCTTGAAAATTACTTTTGGATTAATGATAAAAATAAATGTTGCAAGTATAGTTGGTATTGCTTTGGCCATATTATTATATAGAAAATTTTAGTGGATTTTCTGGGGGGAATATATTTGAAAGGATGAGTTTTAATGACTATTAAAGTAAAAGAACTCCCAGAATGTGAAAGACCATATGAAAAACTAGAAACATATGGAGCTGATAAATTATCAAATGCTGAATTGTTAGCAATAATAATAAGAAATGGCACGAAAGAAGAAACCTCTATAATGCTAGCTCAAAAGTTACTGAAATTAAAAGGGGAAAAAAACAACCTAAGTTTCATGCAAGATATCTCTATAGAAGAATTGAGAAAGATAAAGGGGATTGGAAGAGTAAAAGCAATACAAATTAAGGCTATGTGTGAACTTACAAAAAGAATGTTGAGACCAATAAATTTTGAAAAAATAAAAATAAGAAATACAAAAGATGTTGCCGATTTACTTATGAATGAACTAAGATATGAAAAAGTAGAAAAAGCGAAATTATTATTATTAGATATAAAGCAAAGATTATTAAAAATAGTAGATATATCAGTTGGAGGAAGTAACTTTGCATCTATTGAACCAAAGGAATTGCTTTTGGAAGCTATAAAAACACAAGCTAGTAGAATAATTTTAGTTCATAATCATCCAAGTGGAGACACAACTCCTAGTAGCGCAGATTATTTGGTAACAGATAGAATATATGAGGCAGCGGATTTAATTGGAATAGAATTAATTGATCATGTAATAATTGGAGAAGGAACATATGAAAGCGTAATGCTATCAACAAAAGATGGAAAATACAAAAAAAATAGAAAGGGCTGAGAAATTTAAAATGGGATTATTTAACTTTGGGAGTAAAGACATAGGTATAGATTTAGGAACGGCGAATATTTTAGTTACATTAAAAGGAAAAGGAATTGTTTTAAAAGAACCATCTGTTGTTGCAATCGATAGAAAAAGTGGTGAAATACTTGCAACAGGATTTGAAGCAAAGGAAATGTTACGGAAGAACACCAGATAGCATTAAAGCTGTAAGACCGATGAAAGATGGCGTTATTGCGGATTTTACTGGAACACAGTTAATGCTAAAGAATATTATAAAAAAGATATGTCAAAGGTATAATGCAGGAAAGCCAAGAGTTGTAGTAGGTGTACCATCAGGAATAACTGAAGTAGAAGAAAGAGCAGTAGAAGAATCTGTTTTGCAAGCAGGTGCTAAAGAAGTATATTTAATAGAAGAACCAATGGCTGCTGCAATAGGTGCAAATTTGGAAGTTTCAGAACCAAGTGGAAGTATAATTGTAGATATTGGTGGTGGAACAACAGAAGTTGCAGTCATATCATTGGGTGGAATTGTTGTTAGCAATTCATTAAGAATTGCAGGAGATGAATTAGATCAAGATATTCTAAATTATGTAAAAAGAGAACTAAATTTAGCAATTGGAGAAACGGCAGCAGAACAGATAAAAATGGAAATAGGATGTGCTACTCCACTTATGACTGAAGCTCAAATGCAAATAAGTGGTAGAGATCTAACAACAGGTTTACCTAAAGATATGATTATAACTTCTACACAAGTAGAAGAAGCAATGAGAGAGTCAATATCAGAAATTGTTGATGTTGTAAAAGCAACTCTTGAAAAGACACCTCCAGAACTTGCTTCAGACATAGTTGAGAAAGGAATTGTATTGGCAGGAGGAGGAGCTTTAATAAAAAATATAGATAAATTACTAAGTCTTAAAACTGAAATGCCTGTATATATTGCAGAAGAACCATTAGATTGTGTTGTAAAAGGAACAGGAAAAACATTAGAAGATTTAGAGGGCTTAAAAGCTGTATTAATTAATGCAAGAAAAAGAAGATAAATTTAGAAAGAGGAATTTCTATGCACAAAAAGAAAGGAACTGTTGGAATTATTGTAACAGCTATATTATTGACTATAATAGTTATTTTTTCAAATATCAATACTAATAATAAATCATATATTGAATCAGCTGTTTCTAAATTGATAGTACCAATTCAAAATGGCTTAACATATTTAAAAAATAAAATATCAGGAAATAATACCTTTTTTACTAATATAAATAATTTAAAAAAAGAAAATGAAGAATTGCAAAAGAAAAATAGTGAATTAGAACAATCATTAAGAGAGCTTGAGATGATAAAAGCAGAAAATAGTGTTCTAAAAGAATATGCTAAAATTGCAGAGAAATATCCTGAATATGAAACAGTGCCTGGTTATGTTATTAACGAAGATTATAGTAACTATAGTAGAACTATAACCATAAATGTAGGCAAGAACGATGGAATAGAAGAAAATATGACAGTTATTGCAGACAGTGGATTAGTGGGGCATGTTATATCTGTTACAGATACAACTTCAAAAGTTCAAACTATAATTGATAGTGCAAATAGTATTAGTTCAACTGTGAGTTCTTCGAGACAAAGAATTGTTTGTAAAGGAATGCTTGATGAAAAAAATTTACTAAAAGCATCATATATTGAAACAGATGCTGAACTTATTAAAGGAGATCATATAGAAACATCTGGCATAGGTGGAATTTATCCTAAGGGAATTCATATAGGAGAGATTGAAGAAATAATAGAAACTAAAAATATAACAGATAGATATGCACTAATAAAAACTGCTGTTGATTTTTCAAAATTAGAAGCAGTACTTGTTATAAAAAGATAAAAGTCATGGGGTGACATGGAAGATTGAAAAAGGCTTTAGGAATATTAATTATATTTTTAATATTTATTATGATGATATTTCTTCAAATTAATTTTTTTAATTGGTTTACAATTAGTGGAGTAAAAGCTAATATATTTATTTTGCTAGTATTATTTATAGGATTATATTTAAATAAAACATATGGATTTATTTTAGGTGCAATCTTTGGGATGATTTTAGATTATTTATTTGGTAGAGTAATAGGAATATATGCTTTAATGTTTTCTGTTGTACGGACTTATTGCAGGAATATTAGAGAAAAAATTTTCAAAAGATAGTAAAATAACATTAATATTAATGTGTATAGGATTAACTTTTATATTTGAACTAGGTATATATATATTAAATATACTACTATTTAATAGTAGCATACAAATATTATCATTCCTTAAGATAGTAATAATAGAAATGATTTTTAATGGATTACTAATGATTATTATATATCCTATTATAAAAAAAGTTAGTTTATTATGTGATGAGATATATAATAATAAAAATATAATAACAAAATATTTTTAAAATTAAAGAGGAGTAGATTTTGGGAGAAAGAGAGCAAAGAGAAAAAAGCAATTTAAGGTATAACTTTATAATTATATTTATTTACATATGTGGCATTATTTTGTTATGCCAATTATTTAATCTACAAATAGTAAAAGGAGAAGAATATAGAGCAACTTCTGATACTAGATTAACAAGAGAAACTACACTTAAAGCAGCAAGAGGGTCTATTTTAGATTCGAAAGGTAATGAAATTGCAGGTACAAGAACATCGTACACATTAGAACTATATAATAGTAAAGTATCTACAAAAGATTTAAATACAAGTATACTAAATATGATAAATGTATTAGAGAGCAATGGAGATAAATACAAAGATACATTTCCAATAAAAATAAATCCATTTGAATATATAATAACAGATGAGGAATTAAAAACATTTAAAGAAGAGAATGAGCTTGAAGAAAATTTAAGTGCTGAACAAGCTTTTTATTATTTTAAAGATAAATATGAAATAGAACAAGAAAATATAGAAGATGTAAGGAAAATTATAGTTGTAAGATATAGAATTTCACAAGAAGGATATAGTAGCACGAATCCTTTAACCATAGCTACAGACATAAGTAATGAAAGTATACAAATCTTTAATGAAAGTAGTTCTAAATTTTCTGGTATTCATATAGCAATAGAACCAGTAAGAAAATATCAGCAAAAAAGTTTAGCTTCACATATACTAGGATATGTTGGAAAAATTAATGAAGATGAATATAAAGCAAGAAGAGAAGAAGGATATACTCAAAATGATTATATAGGAAAAACAGGTATTGAATACGTTTTTGAAGAGTATTTAAAAGGGGAAGATGGAGTAAAGCAAATTGATATGGCAGTAGATGGAACATCGACTGGAGAATATATAACAAAAGAAGCTATTGCGGGGTCTGATGTTGTTCTTACAATAGATGCTAATTTGCAAGCTGTAGCAGAAGAAGCACTAAAAAACAATATAGAAAAGATAAGAAATGGATCATTTGCAGAAAGTTATGATGCAAAATCAGGGGCTGTTGTTGTAACAAATGTAAAAACAGGAGAAATATTAGCATTAGTCAGTTATCCAGATTTTGAACCAGAATTATTTATAACTGGAATAAGTAATGAAAAATGGGCAGAGTACAGTGAAAATGAAGCATTGTTTAATCGAGCTGTTCAAGGTGCATATGCACCAGGTTCTATATTTAAAATGATAACTGGGATTGCAGGATTGGAAACAGGTGCAATAACAAAAGATGAAAAAATACACACAGAAGGAATATACCAAAGATGGCATAAGCCTCACTGTTGGATATGGGACGACTATAGGATGACACATGGAAATATAAATGTTTCAGAAGCAATAAAACATTCATGCAACTGCTTTTTTTATGAAGTAGGTTATAGGATGGGTATAGATGCATTGGAAAGATATGCGAGATATTTCGGATTAGGAGAAAAAACAGGTATAGAGCTACCATTAGAGACCTCTGGAACACTAGCCTCTAAAACATTATATGAAGAAAGAGGTTTAGACTGGCAAGCAGGAATAACTCTAAGTGCTGCTATTGGACAAGCTGAAAACAATTTCTCGCCAATACAAATGGCAAAATACATAAGTATGCTAACAAACAAAGGAAAAAATATTGATATAAGTATAGTAAAAACTATAATAAGACCAGATGGTACAGAAGTAGAACAAGATGAAATAGATAGCTTTGTAAATAATAAGTTAAATATTGAACAAAGTAATATAGAAGATATACAAATAAATGAAGAAAATCTAAAAGCAATTTTAGAGGGAATGAGAACAGTAACAACAGAAGAAGGTGGAACAGCATATTCTATGTTTAAAGGATTTGATATAGAAGTAGGCGGAAAAACCGGTTCAACTGAAAATCCTAATTCATATGTAAATGCGTGGTTTGCTGGATTTGCACCATTTGATGAGCCTGAAATTTCAGTGGTAGTTTTTGTTGAAAATGGTGGTCATGGAAGTTATACTGCAGAAGTTGCAAGAGATATAATGGAAGAATACTTTTTTGCAAATACAAATGAAATTGAAGAAAATATAAATGCAATACCAGAAACAGAGACATTAAGATAATTTAATATAAGGAGAGGTTAATAATATGAACTGTATAAAAATAAGTCAAACACAAAATAAAATTATAATAAAAATTGATGAACATGCAGAGCAAATAGATATATTAGAAGACTTAACGAAAAAAATGAAAGAGTTAAAAAAAATGTATAAAAATGAAGACACACCTATTTATGTTTCAGGAAAAGTATTAAAAAATAAAGAGATAGAAGAAATTCAAAAAATAATAAAATCTGAAATAAATGTAGAGATAGAATTTGATAGCCCAAAAGTTTTAGGATTACATGGCATAAAAAAAGCTTTTGAACAAGAAATTAATTCTTCAGAAACAAAGTTTTATAGAGGATCTTTAAGATCTGGGAAAAAGATAGAGTATGAAGGCAGTATAGTAATAATTGGAGATGTAAATGGAGGAGCTGAAGTAATTTCTGGAGAAAACATTGTTGTGCTTGGAAACTTGAGAGGGTTGGCACATGCAGGAGCAAAAGGAAATAAAAGTGCAATAATAGCTGCTGAAGCTATGGATACAGCACAAATTAGAATTGCAAATATAGTAAAAGAATTAGAAAAAGAAGAAACAGAAAGAAGACATGTGTATATTTATGTTAAAGAGAATGAAATTATTATAGAATAATTAAGGTTAAGATAATAAAAGCATTATTAATGCAATAAATAATAAATCATCTTTAACCCCTTCACTATATAGAAAAAATAGTAAGCAAATAATAAGAATATCATCATAATAAAATTTCAATCCTAATATTTCAAAGTAAAAAGAATCATCATTATTATTAAGACAAGAAGTTTCTTTTTCTTTTGAAATATTTTTTTCAGTTTTGTTTTCTTTCACTGTAGAGTGGAAATTATTATTATAAAAATTATTTTTATAATAATGATATCTATTATAAGGAGTTCTATAGAAAGGAAGAAAAGGATAATTTATCATTTTGCCTTATTTCCTCCTGTCTTGGGGAATAATTCAATGATTTTGCTCATATTAAAGAGTTGAACATATTGTTCAACTTTATTTTTTCTGCTTTCTTTTAAATATGGTTTTAAAGATAGGAGCAGATTTGCTCTAGGATCAGATTTTGAATTCATTTTTTCTATAATATTTTTCATTTTTAATAAAGTTTCCATATCTATATTTGAATTATTAGTATTGTCACTTGAGTTCTGATTTATCATATTAATAAAGTTAGACATTGCTTCAGGAGAAGGAGTTTGAGTGTTAGAATTTTCAGATTTATTAGAAGCATCATTTTTCAGATTATTTAATAAATTCATAACATTCTCTGGTATTTGATTATTATCCACCATGTTTTTAAATTTATTTATAATGTCAGACATATCTTCACTCATAAAAGTTCCCCCTCCTAAATTAATTACATGTTATGTTTTTTCATTTCGTTTATAATATTTTCCTTGTCCTTGGATTTTAAAATCTCATTAGCGGCAGCAATTCCTTTTTCTAAGTCAGCTTTATTCATTTTAGATAAGATAGACATTATTTGATTCATGTCAAAATTATTCATATTTTTAATCCTTTCCATAGCATATTATAAGATATGCTATTTTAAATATAAATATGTAATATAATATGATGTGAAAATAAAACGGTTACAAAATTATTAAATTAAAATAAGAATTTTAAATTACTTTTTATAATAATTTATGTCATTTACTTGTCTTTTGTACTAAAATATAATAAAATAACAAACATAAAATGTATACAAATGAAACAAAAAATCTAAAAAGATCAAAAAGTTTTTTTAGCTAAATTCAATTTAAGACAAAAATTTTACATAAGATTTAGTAGAATACACATTATAGAGGTGATTAATTTGTTTCAAAATATTAATATTGATGAAATACAAGAAGATGAAAATCATAAAAAAGGGATAAAAATAAAAGAATATTTAAAACAATCTTTTAATATACAAAATATAATTATATATATTATTTCATTCCTATTATCAACAATAGAGTTTGGAGGTGTTATTTCTCCTTTTGGATTAAGTATTTTAGCTGCTACAACTAGCAACATGTTACCTATTGGCATTATAACTATAGTAACATCAATTGGTGTTTTAATTGGATTTCGGCAAGGCCAGTTTATTAAGTTATCTTCTTACAGTATTAATTTTCATAACAATGGTAATCGTATTCAAGCCCAAATATAATGAAGAGAGAAATGAGAAAAGAAAACTTGGACGTTACATATTTTTAGCGAGTTTTTTAGTACAAATTGTAAGTTTAATGTTTGGAACACTTTTAGTATATGATATGTTAAATTCTTTAATGTCAAGTATTGTAGTATATATTTTTTATAAGATATTTAGTAATTCTATAGTATTTATAAAAGAGTATAACTATAAAACTGCCTATACTATTGAAGAGATCATGGGGACAAGCTTAATGTTATCTATTGCAATAAGTGCTATAGGTGATTTTTCAATATATGGATTATGTATAAAAGATATACTCTGTATTTTAATTGTTTTAGTACTTGGTTGGAAAAATGGAATATTAGTTGGAGCAACAGCAGGTGTAACAATTGGAATTGTACAAGGTGTTATAGGGGTTGGGGAACCAATTATAATTGCATCATATGCTGTTTCACGGAATGCTAGCAGGACTTTTAAATAAATTACGGAAAATTAGGTGTAATATTTGGATTTATTATACGGAAATACAATTCTAACATATGTAACTAATGGAAATGTAGTAGAAATAATACAATTAAGAGAAATACTAATTGCTTCATTGGGATTAATATTTATTCCTAAAGATATAAAAATAGACATAGAGGATATAATTGGAAGGACTAAATTTTTACCCAATATTCCTAATAACATGTTGGAACAAAAAACAGACACAATAAACAAGTTAAATAATATGTCAGAAACAATATCTGAAATAGCAGATGTGTACAAAGATGTTGCAACAACAGTAATTGACGAAGAAAAAATTGAAGAAGACAAACAAATTTTTATAGATGCTTTTTTAGATTGTGCTCAAAACATATCAGAAAATAATATTCTTATTGAAGATATTACAAATTTAAAAAATGGAATTTTAGATGAGATTTTTGATATTTTATTAAAAAATGAAGAAATAACAGAAAATGATTTGATTAATATTTTCGCTGAGAAAAATACATACATATTAAGTGTAGATGATAAAGAATTAAGACACGAGGCAGAAAAAAATATATTTGAAATAATAAAAAATATAAATTATACATATAAACTAAGTAAACTAAACTTTGTTCTAAAAAAGCAAATAAATGAAAATAAAAAAACAATATCTAATCAATTAGATGGAGTTTCAAAGGTTATATCAAATTTAGCTGAAAATATATCAGAAAAAAACAACCAGAAAAAACAAGAAGATGAGTTGCTAATATTATTAAAACAAAAAGGAATTAATGCAATAAACATAAAAATAAATCAAGACGAAAATAAAAAATATATTATAGACATATATTCAATAATGTTGGATGAAGTATCAGAAGAACTGGAAAAAACAAAAAAAATAGAAGAAATTTTAAGTAAGTTTTTAGGTCAAAAAGTAGTTTTACAAAAACAAAAAAATAATATAAATGAAAATAATGAAGAACTACAAACATATTCATTTGAAGACAAATATACAATTCAAGTAGGATGTGCAAACACTAAAAAATATGATAGTACAGTGTCAGGAGATAGTACAATTCAGACAAAACTAAATGATGGAAAGTATATGTTTGCAATTAGTGATGGGATGGGCTCAAATATAGAAGCAAAAAAATCAAGTTCTGTTGCTATAAAAATGTTAAAAAGGTTACTTACATCTGGATTTGATAAAGATGCTTCATTAGAACTTATAAATTCTACACTATATTTAAATTCTGATGAAGAGATGTATTCAACATTAGATATTGCAATATTTGATTTATATATAGGGAAAGTAGAATTCATAAAAAATGGGGCAATGCCAACATTTATAAAAAATGGTAAAAATATAGAAGTAATAAATAATGAATCATTACCAGCAGGTTTAGTAAATGATCTTAAATTGGTAGTACATGATACTGAAATTAAAGAAAATGACATAATAGTAATGTGTTCAGATGGAATAATAGAATCAAATAAAGAAAAAAGAGAAAAATGGATAAAAGAGCTATTAGAGGAAATTAAAATTAATACTAGTCAAAAAATTGCAGATATTATTTTACAAGAAGCCATAGATAATAATTATGGAAAACCAAAAGATGATATGAGTGTAATTGTAGCAAAAATAAGTAGTACCTCAAAGATATAGGAAATTTACAAAAAAATATTATAATAATAAATAGTCAGGCCTAAATTAATATTTAAGCCTGACTATTGAGTATAATAGTGAATCATCTTTACTTTTCATTGTTACAATATGTTCATTATCACTTATTTTTTTATATTTACATATAATTTTATCTCCAAGTCTTGCACTATGTTTATACATTATATCTATTTCTGATATATTTTTATTGTATACATCTATAGGCAAAGCTTCAAGTGCCAAATATAAATAATTTATATTATTTACATGATGATTCGTGTCAATATCTTTTCTAAGAACAGTGTATTCAAAAGTAGAGTCGTAAAAATTAGGTTCTTTTAATTTAGCAAAATCGCTGTTAAAAACTCTTCTATCATATGGATCAAATTTAATGGAATTTTCTTTTACTCTAACTATAGTATTTTTCAAGCTATCATACAAAACCCATTTAGAAGATGCCAGCGCAACTAGTTCATCATTATCATATATTTCATAATCTCTAAACCAATAAAGTCCATTATTTCCCCTAGACCATGTCTTTATATCTAATGTGGTATTCCAACATGGAAATTTAAAGAATTTTATTTTCCAATTAAGAACTATCCAAGCAAAACCTGTTTTAGGAAAATCATTCAAACCCAAACCAAATACTGATGAATGAAGCCCACCGATCTCTTGAAGCATTTTTAAAATACCAGTAGGCATTATAGAGTTAGAGCTACCTATATCTGAAAGAAAGATTTTAAATTTTTGTTCATAAATTTTCATATGTCCCTCACAAAATTAAAATTTAAAAATAATTATACTACTATTTAAATAAAAAAGCAAAAATCTTTTTAAAGTAATTGTAATTATACCTAAAAATGTGATATAGTAATCATAAATAAAACATATTAAATTTATTCTAAAACTAAGCAATAGTATAAGGAGGAGTATATGAGAGCAAAAAGAGGTAGAAGATATGAAGAACACAGCAGAAAACTTAACTTAAAAAAAGTAATTGGTGTAGTAATTGCAATAGCAGTAATAATAATGATAATAATTTCTATAAATACACTACTAAATAGAGAGAATAATGGATTAGAACATGGAAAGGAATATTTTTCAACATATATAGATAATAAATGGGGTGTTATAGATAGTAATGGAAATATTGTAATAAGCCCAGCATATGATGAAATGATTGTAATACCAGATAGTACTCAAGCAGTTTTTATATGTACTTATGATATGAATTATGAAACAGGGGAATTTAAAACAAAGGTTATAAATGAAGAAGAAGAAATTCTGTTTTCAGAATATGAAATGGTAGTTCCAATAGATAATTATGATGAAAATAAAAATATATGGTATGAAAAAAATATTCTAAAAGCAAAAAAAGATGGAAAATATGGTTTAATTAATTTTAAAGGTCAAGAAATTTTAAAATGTGAATATGATAATATATATTCATTAAAAAATATAGAAAACAGTTTAATATTAGAAAAAGATGGAAAAGTTGGATTGGCAAGTGGAACAGGAGATGTAATAATCAATGCAGATTATAGTGAAATAAGAGCATTACGGAAAAGATTACTCAGATGGGTATATAGTAAAAAATGAAGGAAATAAATTTGGTATAATCTCATATAGCAAAAATATTGTATTGGAACCTGAATATGAAGAAATAAAAAATATTGTTGCAAACAATTTATATGTTGTAAAAGAAAATGGAGCATGGAAAATTATAAACAAAGACAAAGCAATAATATTAGAAGATGGATTTGATGATATATATGAAATTAATGGAAATGATATAACTATAAAAATAGGAGATAGTTATGGTGTTATAGATGCTTCAAAAGAAGAAAAAATTCCAGTTCAATATAATGAGTTAGAAAAGATTTGTGGTGATTTGTATATTGCAAAAAATGGAGAAAAATATGGAATAATTAATATAAATAATGAAATAAAATTACCATTTGAATACAACAATATATCATATAGAAAAGAAGCAGGGATAATTGAAGCACAAAAAGATGAAATAAATACAATTGTATATAATGAACAACTAGAAGAAAAAATAACAGGTATATTATCAGAAGTAAATATTGATGAAGGATACATAAGAGCAAGAATCGGAGATGAATACAAGTATTATAATTTTAAATTTGAAGAAAAAGAACCAAAAGAAGTACTAGAAAATAATAATTTATATTTAAGTAAAAAAGATGGAAAATATGGATTTGTAAATAGTGAAAACGAGGTTGTTGTAGATTATATATATGATGACGCAACAGAACAAAATAGGTTTGGATATGCGGCAGTAAAACAAAATGGAGTATGGGGATCAATAAATAAACAAGGAAAAGTTGTACTAGAGCCAAGTGTAAATTTAGACAATAACTTGATAATAGACTTTATAGGAAAATATCATCTGGCAGAGGAATTAAATCTAAATTACTATATAGACTAATAATAAATAAATTGATATAAAGTGCTAATAGGATTACTTAAGAAAACATTTTCCTTTTAGCACTTATATATTTATTAAGAAGGAGCAATCATGGATTTATATACAAGATATCAATATACATATTTTATTCATTCATATGATGTTGGGGAAGATAAATACAGTAAATATCTTTTAAGATTATTAAAAGATAAAAGATTTTCGCTAACAATATTTGAAAAAGAAAGAGACTTAGAAATATATACAAATTTTACAGAATATGCAAGAAATCTTTTTTTCCCAACATTTGAATTAACCAAAAAAGAATTTTCTAATTTAAGTACAAATAAAAAAATGAAAATATTAAAAAAGAATTATTGTACATGTTTTGAATATAATTTAAAAGAAGATATGCAAGGAAAAGCAGGAACACAAGATGGAATATTTTTTAAAGTACAAAAAATAGAACTAATTTGCTTTAAAACAGGGATATGCTTTCTATGTATAAAAACAAATGTTGAAGGAAGTAATAATTTTTCAGATGTATTAGATTTTAACTATAAATTTAAAGAAAGCAATTCAAAATTTTCAGAATTAAAGAATTTTGAAAATATAAGAATACAAAGTAATATGTTTAAAACCATGAAAGAATTGCCGCAATTCATAAAAGACATAACAGGAAAAAATGTAGATTATAAAGAATTTTATACGTATTCATATACTTGTGTAGATTCACAGGATTGGAATGAAGAAAATGATTTTGAAAAAATAGAGCCACAATTTTTAAAATATATTACAACATCTCCTAATGGATATAATGCAGACTATAATAGGAAAAAGAAAAACATATTTAAAACAATTTCAAAGTTTAAATATACAAGATATGGTATCACTAAGAATAGTTCATGCATACTTGTTTCTAGTATGGAACCATTTAATTATACCAAACTTCCATATATATATGAAAATCAATATAGATATACATATATTATAAATTTATATTTAAAAATTTATTTAGAAAAAATAGATTTAATGATAAAAACATGTACTACGAAGGCACTTAAAGAATTCCTAAAGTTCACAAAAGAGATTTGGGAAAAAAACATAACTAATAAAGAGACAGCAAGTACATATAACAAAGAACTACTAGATGTATTGGAAGTTGAAAAAACATATAAAAGAATATTAAATAAATATAAATTATTATTTAATAATGAAAAAATAGAAAAACAAATAAGAATTAATAATATTTTAAAATTTTTTCTTATAATTTCATTATTATTAAATGTAATTTTAATTGTAAAAATAATATGAGGTAATTAATAAAAATGAAAATATTATGTGGAACAGATATTATAGAGATAGAAAGAATAAAAAAAGCTATATTAGAACATGGAGAGAATTTTTTAGAAGAAATATATACAAAAAAAGAAATTGAATATTGCAATAGTAAAAATAATGCAAAATATCAACACTTTGCAGCAAGATTTGCTGCAAAAGAAGCAATATTTAAGGCAATTTCATCTTTGGTTGAAAACAAATACAAATTATCATGGAAAAATGCTGAGATAATAAATGACAAAAATGGAAAACCAAATATAAAACTAATAGGAATTAATATTGAAAATAGCTCAATAGATATAAGTATATCACATTGTAAAGAATATGCAGTTGCAATGTGTACATTAATAAAAACAAATTAAAAAAGGGTTGAAAACAAATGGAATTTTTTGATTCACATGCACATTATAATGATGAACAATTTGAAAATGAGAATATTATTGAACAACTTTATAAGGATGGTATAACTAAGATTGTAATTCCTGGTTACAATTTGCAATCATCAAGAAAAGCTATAGAAATTGCAAAAAAATATCCTTTTGTTTATGCTACATGTGGCATATCTCCTAATGACATTAAAAATACTGCTGAAGTTGAAGAAATAGAAAAATTGGCAGATGAAGAAAAGGTAGTTGCAATTGGAGAGATTGGTTTGGATTATTATTGGAATAAAGAAAATAAAAAAGAACAAAAAGAAATTTTTATAAAGCAAATAGAAGTTGCAAATAAAAAAAACTTACCAATAGTTATACATTGTAGAGATGCTCATACAGATTTAATAGAAATATTAAAAGAAAAAATGGACTGTAATAAAAAGGGAATATTCCATTGTGTAGCATTAAATTTAGAACTAATAAAAAATGCATTAAATCTTGGATATTATATTTCTTTTGCAGGTCCAATAACTTATAAAAATTCGAAAAATGCAGATGAAGCAATAAAACTAGTTCCATTAGACAAAATATTAATAGAAACCGATTCACCATATTTATCTCCAGAACCTAAAAGAGGTACTAGAAATGATTCAACAAATCTAGTGTATATAGCAGAAAAGATTTCTCAAGTAAAACAAATAAAAATAGAAGAGTTTGTTAAAATAACATATGAAAACACAAAAAAAATATTTAATATTAAGTAATTTTAAGAAATAATTGTCATAAACTTGGTACAAGCTGAATATAATATATTAAAGAAAGCACTAAAACACTACGGAAATAAGCAAAACAGGGCTAAAATTTGACAAAATTAGAAAAATGTAGTATAATTATTTTCGGCTTATGTAGTAAGGAGGAATTTATTTTTATGAAACTACTTAAGAACTTAAAATCCCCAATATTTAGAGTAATTATTATTGGAATATTAATTACAACAATCTTAGGGATAGTTGTTAAAGCAGGAAATGTACAAATACAAAATATAACAATTAAATATGCAAACGGATCTGAAACAAATATAATTACTTCAAAAACTAAAGTTTCAGAAATAATAGAAGAAAATCATATAGTAATATTAGAGGATGAAACAGTAATCCCAAGTTTAGATGATGAAATAGAAGAAGATAAAACTATAAGAATCGTAAAGAAAGAAGAAAATATATCAAAAAAATCAAATGAAAATACAGATATAATGTTAGACGAAATATTGTTAAACTATGCACCAATAGTTGAAAAAATTGTAGTAGAACAAGTAGAAATACCATTTGAGACAATAACAAGAGATGTCTCAAACGGAGCTACAGATACTACAAACAGGATAATCCAAAATGGTAAAAATGGTGTAAGAGAAGTAACTTTTAAAATAAAATATAGAAATGACATAGAAATAGAAAGAGAAGAATTATCATCTGTTATTATAAAAGAGCCAACTGATAAAATAGTTCAAGTAAGCCAAAAAACAACATCAAGAAGTGGAACAAGAGTTGCAAAAACAAATCCTGCAACAGAATCATCAAGCAGTATTGCAGCAAGAGTTTCAGGAATTACACCATATGTTAAAACAATGAATGCATCAGCATATTGTTCATGTTCAAAATGTTGTGGAAAATCGAATGGAATAACTAGTTCGGGAGCATATGCATCAGAATGGTATACAGTTGCAGCAGGAAGTGGATATGAAATTGGAACAGTAATATATATACCATATTTCAGTAATAAGCCAAATCAAGGCTGGTTCGTGGTACAAGATAGAGGAGGAGCTATATCAAACTCTAAATTAGATATATTTATGGGAACACATAGCCAAGCTCTAAACTTCGGAAGAAGAAACTTAGAATGTTATATATATGAATTTTAAACAAAAAATTTAATAGGGGGGCAAACTTTAAAAGTATGCCCTTTTTTTGTTTTTGAAAAACAATAATATTAATGAATTAATCTTTAAAATTGATATTATATATAAGGAGGGAAATTATGCTTTCAATTGTAAAAACAATGTCATTGCATGGGCTAGATGGTTTTTTAGTCGAAGTACAAGTTGATATTTCATCAGGATTACCATATTGGGAAATTGTAGGGCTGCCAGATATTTCTTTAAAAGAATCAAAAGAAAGGGTTAGAATTGCAATAAAAAACTCTGAAGAAGAATTTCCAAGTAGAAGAATAGTTGTAAATTTAGCACCTGCGAATACAAAAAAAGAAGGCTCCTTTTTTGATTTACCAATAGCAATAGGAATATTATTATCAACTCAAAGAATTCAAAATGAAGAATTGGATGATTATATATTAATAGGGGAACTATCTTTAGATGGAAAAATAAAAAAGGTAAATGGAATTTTGCCAATGTGCATAGAAGCTGCTAAACTAGGAATAAAGAAAGCAATTGTACCAAAAGAAAATGCAAAAGAAGCGGCAATTGTTAAAGAACTTGAAATAATACCAGTAGAAACATTAACACAAACAATACAATATTTAAATAAAGAAATACAAATTAATTGTGAAAGAGTAAATATAGATGAAATATTTTCAAAAACAGAAAATTCTAACATCGATTTTTCCGAAGTAAAAGGTCAAGAAAAAATAAAAAGAGGTTTAGAAATTGCAGCGGCAGGGGCACATAATTTTATACTAATAGGTAGTCCAGGTTCACGGTAAAACCATGCTTGCTAGAAGATTACCAACTATATTACCAGATTTAAGTTTTAAAGAAGCACTAGAAATTACGAAAATACATAGCATAGCAGGAAAAATATCACCAAACACATCAATAATAACAAAAAGACCGTTTAGAGTTCCACATCATACAGTTTCGCCAGTTTCGTTAGTAGGAGGAGGAAAAATTCCAAAGCCAGGAGAAATTAGTTTAGCACATTATGGAGTTTTATTTTTAGATGAACTGCCAGAATTTAATAGAAACACTTTGGAAGTATTAAGAGGTCCACTTGAAGATAGAATAATTTCAATAAGTAGAGTTAATGCTAGTTTAACATATCCATGTAATTTCATATTTGCAGCATCAATGAATCCATGCCCATGTGGATATTATGGATCAAAAGATAAAGAATGTACATGCACTCAAACTCAAATATCTAAATATATTGGAAAAATAAGTGGCCCTTTGCTAGACAGAATAGACTTGCATATAGAGGTACAAAGTGTAAAATACGACAAATTAAATTCTAGTAACAAAATAGAAACATCCAAAGAAATAAAAGAAAGAGTAAATAAAGCTAGGAAAATTCAATTAGAAAGATATAAAGAAGATAATACAATAGTATCAAATTCTGAGCTTACCCCAAAATTAATAGAAAAATATTGTAAATTAACAAACAATGGAAAAAAGATATTAGAGAAGGCATTTGAAAAATTAGGGCTTAGTGCAAGAGCATATGGAAGAATACTAAAAGTAGCAAGAACAATAGCAGATTTAGATAATAAAACAGATATAGAAGAAGAACACATAGCAGAAGCGATTGGGTACAGAAATTTAGATAGAAAATATTGGGGAAGTTAGGAGAGTTAAGTTGA
>CALWZV010000010.1 GCA_944386115.1 uncultured Clostridia bacterium | reverse complement strand
ATTAAACAAAGAAGAGTTTATAAAAGAGTATAATGTAAGAGAAGAAGGGCTAAAACAAGAAGAAGTTTTAAACAGAATAAAGCAGAATGGATTAAATGAAATAAAACAAGCTAAGCCTAAAAAATGGTATAACTATCTTTTAGAAAGTTTATTAACACCATTTAATCTAATTTTACTAGGTATAGTAGCATTGCTATGTTATACAGATGTAACTCTACCAGAAACACCAAGTTATGCCAATATAATTGTAATTTTAGTATTAATTACAATAAGTACACTACTAGATTTTTTTGAAGAATATCGTTCAAATAAAGCTGCAAACAAACTAAAAGAATTAGTTGCAACAACATGTATTGTTATAAGAAATGGAAAACAAGAACAAATACCAGTAAAAAATGTTGTTGTAGGAGATGTGGTTTTACTTTCAGCAGGTAGTATGATTCCAGCGGACTTAAGAGTAATAGAAGCCAAAGATTTATATGTTGGACAATCTACTTTAACAGGAGAATCTGAAGCAGTAAAAAAAGATGTAAATTCAGAATTAAAAATTCAGGAAATAGATAGTATAGCAGATTTAGACAATATATGCTTTATGGGAACTAGTGTAATATCAGGTAGTGCCAAAGGAGTAATAATAAAAACAGGAGATGATACTTATTTTGGGAAAATAGCACATACTATTCGTTCAGACAAACCAAAAACAGCTTTCCAAAAAGGAATTGAAAGTATAAGTAAATTATTAATACATCTTATGCTTATTGTAATCCCAATAGTTTTCCTACTTAATTTTTGGAAACACTCAACAGTAACAGCATTTACATTTGCAGTTGCAATAGCAATAATAATTACACCACTTTTATTACCAGTTATTTTATCATCTTGTTTATCCAAAGGTGCAATTAAAATGTCTAAGAAAAAGACAATTGTAAAAAAATTGGATTCAATACAAAACTTTGGAGCTATGAATATATTATGTACAGACAAAACAGGAACCCTAACTGAAGATAAAATAGTATTAGAAAAATATTTAAACATATTAGGAGAAGAAGATATAACCATACTAAAACAAGCATATATTAATGCTAAATTTCAAACAGGTCTAAAAGGAAGTATAGATGAAGCAATAATAAAAAGAGGAACAGAAAACAATATTGAAGAATTAATTAAAGATTGTAAAAAAATAGATGAAATTCCATTTGACTTTTCACGAAGAAGATTATCAATTATAATTGAAAAAAATAACAATGAAAAATATATGGTAACAAAGGGCGCAGTAGAAGAAATATTAAATATAAGTACATTAGGAAAATATGGTGACAAAATTATAAATTTAACAGAAGAAATAAGACAAAATATTCAAAAAATAAGCAAGGCTATGAATAAAGACGGCTTAAGAGTTATAGCTGTATGCCAAAAACAAATAAAAGATGAAACAACAAACTTTGATGTAAAAGATGAAAACAATATGACACTTTTAGGATTTATCGGATTCTTAGACCCACCAAAAGAAAGCGCAAAAGACTCTATACAATTATTAAATAGATCTGGGATTAGAGTTGTTGTATTAACAGGAGATAATCCAGATGTTACAAAGAGTATTTGCGATAGAGTTGGAATAAAATCTAAAAAAATAATTTTAGGAAATGAGATAGACAAATTACAAGATTTAGCAGTATTAAGATTAGCAAAGAAAAATAACATATTTGCAAAATTATCACCAATTCAAAAAGCAAGAATTATAAGAGTGCTAAAAGAAGCTGGTAACATTGTTGGATATATGGGAGATGGAATAAATGATAGTCCATCATTAATAAATTCAGATGTTGGAATATCTGTAGATACAGCTGTTGATATTGCAAAAGAATCAGCAGATATTATATTATTAGAAAAAGACTTAAATGTTTTATTAGATGGAGTTACAGAAGGAAGAAAAACATTTGCAAATTTAATGAAATATATAAAATTAGCAGCAAGCTTTAATTTTGGAGAAGTATTATCTGTAATGGTTGCAAGTGTTGCACTCCCATTTTTGCCAGAAACACCTATACAATTATTAGTAGAAGGACTTTTATATGATATAGGTCAGTTTACTCTACCATTTGATAATGTAGATGAAGAAATAATTAGAAAACCAAAAAAATTAGATATAAAAAGTTTAAAAAAATTCATGTTTTTTATGGGGCCATTAAGTACAATATTCGACTTATTAGTTTTTGCATCATTATGGTTTGTATTTGGATTAAGAGAAGCAGCAATATTCCAAACAATTTGGTTTTCATACAGTATAGTTTCAAACTTGTTAGGAATGCATATAATAAGAACTGCAAAAATGCCATTTGTAGAAAGTAATGCAAATAAATGGGTATATTTATCATCAACACTATTAATATTAATAGGAATAATTGTGCCATTTACGCCATTAGGGTCAATTATTGGACTAGTAGCAATAGAAATAAAATATATAGCATTAATATTTGCAATAAGTATAGTATATTGTATTGTTGCAATATTAGCTAAAAAAATATATATAAAAAGAAATGGAGAATGGATATAGTGAAAAAAATTATTATTTTCATTATACCTGTTGAAAAATGTAAAATAATATTTTATAATGAAAAAAGTTCTAAGGCATAATAAGTCAAATAAAAATTGGAGAAAAAAATGAAAGTTTTATATAAGCATACAAAATTAATATTATTTTTAATAGATATAGTAATTATTTCTTTTTCATATTTTATAACACAAATATTTTATATGGAAAATGTATTTACAATAAATAATAACATATGGGCACAAATTATAAATACAGTTTTAATTTCAATTTTAATATACGAATTTTTCTTAAATTTATTTGAAGTGTATAAGAATATAACTGTATATGAAAGTGCAAAAGAATACTTTTGCTATGCATTAGCAAGTTTTGCTTCATGCAATGCGGTTACAATGATAGGAATAATATTTAACTTAAACATATTGCCAGTAAAAGAAACATTACTAGCTGGCTTTTTTGTTGCTGCACTTTTAATATTCTATAGAGTAATAATAAGATTTGTTTTAACTAACAGAATAACAATAAAATCAGAAGGAAAAAGAAAAAACTTACTTATTATTGGTGGAGGGTCAGCAGGAACAGATGTAATAAAAAATATAAAACAAATGCAAAGATATAATATAGTAGGAATTATAGATGATGATTCAAAAAAGAAAGATAGAATAATAAATGGTGTAAAAATACTAGGAACAAGAGAGGATATAGTAAGAGTATGCAAAGAAAATAGAGTAGAAATAATATTTTTTGTTATTTCAAATATATCTGCAAAAGATAAAAAAGAAATATTATCTATTTGCCAGGAAACAGGGATAAAATTAAGGCTATTACCAGGAATTTCTGATTTAATAACAGGAAAAAATATAATGCAAAATTTAAGAGATGTAGAAATAGAAGATGTTTTAGGAAGAGATCCAATAGTACTACATAATGATGACATACAAAACCTTATAAAAGATAATGTAATAATGATAACAGGAGCTGGTGGTTCAATAGGCTCAGAATTATGCAGACAAATAGCAAACTCTAAGCCAAAACAAATGATATTAATAGATATTTATGAAAACAACTTATATGATATTGAATTAGAACTTAAGGCAAAATATGAAGATATAGAAATAATACCTAAAGTTGCAAGTGTTAGAGACAAAAAAAGAATTGAAACCATATTTGAACAATATAAACCATACTTAGTATTCCATGCAGCAGCACATAAACATGTACCATTAATGGAAGAAAGCCCATTAGAAGCAATAAAAAATAATGTATTTGGAACATATAATGTAGCAAGTTGTGCAGATAAATATGATGTAAAAAGATTTATACTAATTTCTACAGATAAAGCTGTTAACCCAACTAATATTATGGGTGCCACAAAAAGAATGTGTGAAATGATAATACAAGCAAAAAACAAAGAAAGCAAAACTGAATTTGTAGCAGTAAGATTTGGAAATGTATTAGGAAGTAATGGTTCTGTAATACCTTTATTTAAAAAGCAAATAGCAAAAGGTGGACCAGTAACAGTAACACACAAAGATATAACAAGATTTTTCATGACAATACCAGAAGCAGTAGGACTTGTTCTACAAGCAATTACTTATGCTAAACGGTGGAGAAATATTTGTGCTTGATATGGGGGAGCCAGTAAAAATTTATGATTTAGCTGTAAGCCTTATAAAATTATCTGGACTAGAGCCAAATGTCGATATACCAATAAAAATTACAGGATTACGTCCAGGAGAAAAATTATATGAAGAAATTCTGATGTCAGAAGAAGGACTCCAAACAACAGAACATAACAAAATATTTATAGCAAAACCAAGCAACATAACAAATGAAGAATTAGAAGGAAAATTAGATATATTAAGAACAACTATACAAAATGAAACTATTTCAATAGAACAAATAAAAGAAAACATGAAAAAAGTAGTTCCAACGTATAGAGAAAGAGGAGAAAATGGATAAAAAAATTTTTTTAGCATCACCACATATGTCAGAACAAGGATATGAAAAAGAATTTATAAAAGAAGCATTTGACACAAATTGGGTTGCACCACTTCGGAGAAAATGTTAATAAATTTGAAGAAGAGTTATCAAAATATGTTGGAGCAAAGCACGGTGTAGCACTTTCTTCTGGAACTGCTGCAATACATATGGCATTAAAAGCAGTTGGAGTTACAAATGGAGATTTAGTATTTTGCTCTTCGCTTACATTTGCAGCAACAGCAAATCCAATTATTTATCAAAATGCTACACCAGTATTTATTGATAGTGAAAGTGAAACATGGAATATGGATCCAAAAGCCTTAGAAAAAGCATTTGAAAAATATCCAAATCCTAAAGCAGTTATAGTAGTTCACTTATATGGAACTCCAGCAAAAATAAATGAAATAATGGAAATATGCAAAAAACATAATGTTCCTTTAATTGAAGATGCTGCAGAAAGTTTGGGATCTACATATTATGATAAACAAACTGGTACATTTGGAAAATATGGGATATATTCATTTAATGGCAACAAAATAATAACAACAAGTGGTGGTGGAATGCTAGTTTCTGATGATGAAGAAAGAATACAAAAAGTGCGTTTTTGGGTTACACAAGCAAGAGAAAAAGCAAGACACTATGAACATAAAGAAATTGGATATAATTATAGAATGAGCAATATATGTGCAGGAATTGGAAGAGGGCAATTGAAGGTATTAAATGAAAGAATACACAAAAAAACAGATATATATAACAGGTATAAAGAAGGTTTAAAAGAAATTACAGAAATTTCAATTCAACCTATACCAAAAAATACTGTACCAAACCATTGGTTGTCTTCTATAGTTTTAGATACAAGGTCAAAAGTAAAACCAATAGAAATTATTGAGGCATTGGAAAAAGAAAATATTGAATCAAGACCTGTGTGGAAACCAATGCACCTAGAGCCTGTATTTAAGGATTATGACTTTATACAAGTAGAGGAAGAATCTATAGCCAAAAAACTATTTGAAAATGGTGTGTGCTTACCAAGTGACACAAAAATGACTAATGAAGAACAGGATGTAGTTATAAATAAAATTAAATCATTGTTTTAGATTTTAGAGGAGAAAAATGTATAAAAAATATATAAAAAGAATCTTAGATTTTATACTGAGTTTACTTGCAACAATTGTTCTATCTCCACTTTTTCTGGTTATTGCAATTATAATAAAAATTGACTCAAGAGGTCCAACCTTTTTTTTACAAGAAAGGTTAGGCAAAGATGGAAAAGTATTCAAAATTATTAAATTTAGAACAATGATACCTAATGCTGAAAAAATTGGAGATGGATTAAAAGTAAAAACTGAAAGTGATAATAGAATAACAAGAATTGGGAAAATACTAAGAAAAACAAGCTTAGATGAATTGCCTCAATTGATTAATGTAATAAATGGGGAAATGAGTATTGTTGGACCAAGACCTCCTGTAACATATCACCCACATAAATATGAAGAATATAGAGAAGAACAAAAAATTAGATTCAAAGTTAGACCTGGAATTACAGGATTAGCACAAGTTAGAGTAAGAAATTCAGCAAGTTGGGACGAGAGAATAAAAATAGATATAGAGTATGTAGATAAAATATCATTTACAATGGACATAAAAATTGTATTAAAAACAGTTGTAAAAGTATTTAAAAAAGATAATATTTATTAAATTGGGGGAATATTAAATGATAAAACATGATAATGTATATTTAACACCAATAGAATTAGAAGATATAGAACTTTTAAATAAATGGAAAAATGATGAAGATGTTTATAAGTATTTAGGTGGAGGATATAGGCCTATTTCTGTATCACAGCAAAGAAAATGGATGGATATTTTAGTTGAAAATAACTTGGAAAATCAAAGATATATTATTTTAGATGAAGATTATAATAAAGTGGGTTTTATAGGCTTATATAATATTTCGCCTATACACAGGACTTGCTCATTAGGATTATACATAGGAGAAAAAGAATCATGGGGAAAAGGAATTGCAAGTAAAGCATATAGAGCTTTGGAATGTTATGCTAAAATGTATTTAAATATAAGAAAAATAAATTTAGAAGTAATAGAAAAAAACGAAAATGCGGTAAAAATGTACCAAAAGTTAGGTTTTGATATTTGCGGAAAGCACAAAGAAGAGAGATTTATTGATGGCAAATATGAGGATCTATTGATAATGGAAAAATTCATAATGGAGGATATCTAGATGAACATATTAATACTAAGTGCTGGAACAAGAAATAAAATAGTTCAATATTTTAAGAAAGAATTAAATGGAAAAGGGCTAGTGGTAGCAACAGATTGTTCAAAATTAGCACCAGCAATTTATGAAGCGGATAAATACTATATTGTACCAAGAATTGATGATAAAGATTATTTAAATTGTATTTTAGATATTTGTATAAAAGAAAAAATTAATGGACTGATTTCTCTTATTGATCCAGAATTAAGTTTAATTTCAGAAAATATTGTTAAATTTAAAGAGATTGGAGTTACACCAATAATATCAGAACATAAAAATGTAGAGATGTGTTTTAACAAATATAAAATGTATCAATTTTTAGTAGAAAATGGTATTAGAACTGCCAAAACTTACATAGACAAAAATGAATTTTACAAAGATTTGGAAAAAGAAAACATGAAATTTCCTGTATTTGTAAAACCGATTGAGGGAAGTGCTAGTATTAATATTAACAAAGTATATAACAAAGATGAGCTGGAGCTATTATGGAAAAAGGAGAATAACTTATTAATTCAGCAATTTATGGATGGAGAAGAATTTGGTGCAGATGTGTATATAGACATGATTTCTAATGAGATATCTGCAATATTCACAAAAAAGAAAATAAAAATGAGAGCTGGGGAAACTGATAAATCGGTATCTATAAAAGATGAAAAACTATTTTCAATTATAAAAGGCTTTGTAAAAAAAGCAGAATTTAAAGGAATTATTGATATAGACATCTTTAAAGTAAATGGAGAATATTACATATCAGAAGTGAATCCAAGATTTGGAGGGGGATATCCTCATGCATATGAAAGCAAAGTGAATATACCAAAAATGATTATAAACAACTTAGAAGGAAAAATAAATAATGAACAAATAGGAGATTATGAGGAAGATATATACATGATGAAGTATAATGAAGTGAAGATATTAAGATAATATCATTAAAGTTTATATTAATTATATAATGGGTGATAAAATGAAGGTATTAATTATTACTAATTATTGTCAAACGCCAAATGAAAAAGGTAATAATAGATTTAATTACATAGCAAAATTATTAACAGATTATGGCCATGATGTTGAGATTATAACATCTACTTTTTCACACAAAAGGAAAGTACAAAGAAAAATAGAAGAAGAAAAAATAGAAAGTGTAAGTTATAAATTTACAATGCTATATGAACCCGGATATAAAAAAAATGTAACGTTATCTAGATTCTACAGTCACAGGATATTTGGAAAAAATGTGGGGAAATATATAGAAGCTATGAAAGAGAAACCAGATGTGATTTATTGTGCTATACCTAGCCTTGATGTTGGGGTTATAGTATGCAAATTTGTAAAAAAACATAATATTCCTTTTATAATAGATATACAAGACTTGTGGCCAGAAGCTTTTCAAATGGTATTTAAAGTACCTATATTAAAGAATATTATTTGTTTTCCATTTAAAAGACAAGCTAACTATATATATTCACACGCAGACTCGATAGTTGCTGTTTCACAAACTTATGTAGATAGAGCTTTAAAAGTTAATAAAAAAGTAAATGATGGGTTATCAGTATTTTTAGGTACTGACTTAGAATATTTTGATAGTTTAAAGGGAGAAAATGCCACTAAAACTAAAATGGTGAAAGTTGTATATATAGGTACATTAGGACATAGTTATGATATAACAACTACTATTGATGCAATTAAGATACTACAGGATAAAGAAATTAAAAATATTGAATTTATAGTTATGGGGGATGGACCTTTAAAAGAAAAATTTGAAAACTATGCTAAAGATAGAAAAATAAATGCAACATTTATGGGGAGATTACCATATGAAGAAATGGTAAAAATACTATGTGAATGTGATATTGCTGTGAATCCTATTGTTAAGGGAGCGGCAAGTATAATTAATAAAGTGGGAGATTATGCAGCTGCCGGATTACCTGTGGTAAATACTCAGGAATGTGAAGAATACAGAAATATTGTTACAAATTATAAAATAGGTATAAACTGTGAAAACAATAATAGTATCGATATGGCGAATAAGATCTATGAATTATACAACAATGTAAACGAGAGAAAAGAGATGGGGAGAAATAATAGAAAATTAGCAGAAGAGAAATTTGATAGGAGAAAAACATACATAAAAATAGTCAAACTAATAGAAGAAATGAAGTATAAGGAGGAAATATAAAATGAAATATGCATTAATTGGGTGTGGAAGAATTTCACCAAATCATTTAGAAGCAGCATTAAATAATAATTTGGAGATTGTAGGTATTTGTGATATAATACCAGAGCACATGGACATTTTATTAGAAAAGGTAGGAGTTGCTAAAGATAAAATAAAACATTATACAGATTACCATGAAATGCTACAAAAAGAAAAACCAGAGTTAGTTGCTATTGCAACTGAGAGCGGAAAACATGCAAAAATTGCACTTGATTGCTTAGATCTAGGAGCTAATTTAATTATTGAAAAACCAATATCTTTATCTTTAGAAGATGCAGATAATATAATTAAAAAATCAAAAGAAAAAGGATTGGTTGTATGTGCAAATCATCAAAATAGATTTAATAAATCAATACAAAAAATAAGGAAAGCTGTTGAAGATGGAAGTTTCGGTAAAATGTTATATGGAACAGCACATATAAGATGGAACAGAGGAAAAGATTATTATACACAGGCACCATGGAGAGGAACTTGGGAACAAGATGGAGGAGCTCTTATGAACCAATGTATTCATAATATTGATTTATTAAGATGGATGATGGGTGATGAAGTAACAGAAGTTTGTGCTTATACAGATAACTTAAATCATGATTACATAGAAGCAGAAGATTTAGGAATGGCTATAGTGAAATTTAAAAATGGTTCTTATGGAATAATTGAAGGTACAACTGATATATATCCTAAAAATTTAGAAGAAACTCTTTACTTATTTGGACGAAAAGGAACTGTTAAAGCAGGAGGGAAATCTGTTAATATTATAGAAGAATGGTTATTTGAAAATGAAAAAGAAAACCCTGAAAAAGTAAAACAAGAAAATAGTGAAATGCCAAAAAACATTTATGGATTTGGACATACTCCATTATACAAAAATGTAATAACAGCAATACAAAATCATACTAAACCATTAGTGGATGCAGAAGCTGGAAAAAGAGCTTTGGAGTTAGTTCTTGCAATATATAAATCTGCTGCTGAAGGAAGACCAGTAAAATTGCCTCTTGATAAATGTTCTACAACAGATTTTATAGGAAGATTTAAATAAAAGGGGGATAAATATAATGGAATATATTGATTTAAAAAAACAGTATGAAGTTTTAAAAGAAAAAATAGATAATAATATTCAAAAAGTGTTAAATGATTCTAATTATATAATGGGAGAGGAAGTAAAAATATTAGAAGAAAAATTAGCTAAATATGTGGGAAGAAAATATTGTGCTACATGTGGAAATGGAACAGATGCATTAACAATTGCAATGAAAGTATTTGAAATAAAAGAAAATGATGCAGTTTTTGTTCCAAGCTTCACATTTTACTCAACATCAGAAGTAGTTTCTTTAGAAGGGGCTACACCAATTTTTATTGATGTTGATGAAAGAACTTTCAATATAGATACACATAAGTTAGAAAAAGCAATAAAAAAAGTAATAGATGAAGGTAAACTAAATCCTAAAGCAATTATACCAGTAGATTTATTTGGACAACCAGCAAATTTTCCTGAAATATTAGAGATTGCAAACAAATATAATCTAAAAGTTATAGAAGATGGAGCTCAAGGATTTGGAGGAAGCATTAATGGTAAAAAAGCATGTTCTTTTGGTGAAATTTCTACAACATCATTTTTCCCAGCTAAACCATTAGGCTGTTATGGAGATGGCGGTGCAATTTTTACAGATGATGAAGAAATGTATAAAAAAATACTATCTATAAGAATACATGGGAAAGGTTCATATAAATATGAAAATATAAGAGTAGGATTAAATTCAAGATTAGACACAATTCAAGCTGCTATTCTTTTACCAAAATTAGAGGCTTTTGAAAAATATGAATTAGAAGAGAGAAATAAATTTGCTAAAATATATAGTGAAAAATTAAAAGATGTTGTAAAAGTTCCAGTGATTTTAGAAGGATATATAAGCAGTTATGCACAATATACAATAATATTAAACAATGAAGAAGAAAGAAATGATTTACAAGCAAAACTAAAAGAAGTAGGAATTCCTACAATGATTTATTACCCTATTCCATTACATAAACAAATAGTATATAATGGTTATGATTTTAATTTAGAAGAACTAAAAGTTTCAGAAAATTTATGTAAATGTGTTTTGAGTTTGCCTATGCACCCATATATGAGTGAAGAGCAAATAGAAACAATATCTAATGAAATAATAAAAGCACTAAAAAAATATTAGTTTAATGAAAAAGGTGAAAAAATGGAAAAAGATTTTTTTATACACGAATCTAGCTATATAGATGAACCATGTGAAATAGGAAGCGGAACAAAAATATGGCATTTTTCACATATAATGCAAAACTGTAAAATAGGCAATAATTGTAATATAGGACAAAATGTTGTAATTTCTCCAGATGTTATATTAGGTAATGGTGTAAAAATACAAAATAATGTTTCAGTATATACAGGGGTTATATGTGAAGATGATGTGTTTTTAGGTCCTTCATGTGTATTTACAAATGTAACAAATCCTAGAAGTTTTATTTCAAGGAGAAATGAATATAAAAAAACAATAATAGGAAGGGGGGCTTCAATAGGAGCAAATGCAACTGTTGTATGTGGACACAACATAGGAAAATATGCTTTTATAGCAGCAGGAGCTGTAGTTACAAAAGATGTGCCAGATTATGCTCTTGTTATGGGAAATCCAGCTAGAATAAAATACTATGTATGTGAGTGTTCAGAAAAAATGGTTTGGCAAAATAATAAATTTACATGTCCATGTTGTGGGAAAAAATATATCTTAGAAGATGAACGTGTAAAAGAAGTACAATAAAAAATCTATAAAACAAGAAAGGAAGTTATAAAAGTGGGAATTAAAGAAAATTTATTAAATAAAATTGAAAAGAAGGAGATTACTGTAGGAGTTGTAGGACTAGGATATGTTGGTTTGCCACTTGCAGTAGAAAAAGCAAAAGCAGGTTTTAAAACAATTGGATTTGATGTACAAGATGAAAAAGTAAAAATGGTAAATGAAGGGCATAACTATATAGGTGATGTTGTAGATGATGATTTGAAAAAAATAGTAAAACAAGGAATGCTTAAAGCAACATCAGATTTTTCTTTTATAAAAGACGTGGATTTTATTGCAATTTGTGTACCAACACCACTTGATGAACACCAACAACCAGATATTAGTTATGTAGAAAATAGTGCAAAAGAAATATCAAAATATTTATCAAAAGAAACTATGGTAGTATTAGAATCTACAACATACCCAGGAACAACTGAAGAGTTAATTAAGCCAATCTTAGAGAATGGCTCAGGTTTAAAATGTGGACAAGATTTTTATTTAGGATTTTCACCAGAAAGAGTAGATCCAGGAAATGCAGTATACAAGACGAAAAACACACCAAAAGTTGTAGGAGCAATTGGAAAAGATGCAACAGAAGTCATTGCAAAAATGTATAGAACAGTTTTAGGAGCTGATATACATGAAGTTTCATCACCTGCGGTTGCAGAAATGGAGAAGATATTAGAAAATACATATAGAAATATAAATATAGGTTTAGTAAATGAATTAGCAATGCTATGTGAAAAAATGGGAATAAGTCTATGGGAAGTTGTAGATGCAGCTAAAACTAAACCATATGGATTCCAACCATTCTACCCAGGACCAGGTCTTGGAGGACATTGTATTCCACTTGACCCATATTATTTAGACTGGAAGGCTAGAGAATATGGATTCCATACTTCACTAATTCAAGCATCTGGAATTATAAATGATAGAATGCCAGAATATTGTGTTGAAAGAGCAAGTAAAATTCTAAGTTCAAAACTCAAAAAAGCAATGAATGGTGCAAAAGTTTTAGTACTTGGAGTTGCATATAAAAACGATATAGATGATTATAGAGAAAGTCCTGCATTAAAGGTAATAGAAGAATTACAAAAAGAAGGAGCAGAAGTAGAATTCTATGATCCATGGATTAGCAAATATAAATATAAAGGTGAAATTCATGAAGGATTAGAAAAACTAGATGAAGAAACTGTAAAAAATGCAGATATTGTAATATTTACAGCAGCACATAGTAATTTTGACTATGATATGATTTCAAAAAATGCAAAAGTAATTTTTGATACAAGAAATGCAATGAAAAATGTAAAAAATAGAGATAATGTTGAGTTATTATAATGCATGAAGGAGTAGATACAAACATGTCTAGTTCAAAAAAAATTTATATGATATTAACAAATGGATTTGATCCAGATGTAAGAGTATACAAAGAAGCAAAATATTTAGTAACAGAGGGATTTAATGTAGAAATTATTTGCTGGGACAGGAAATGTGAATATGTTGATAGAAATGAAGAGGTTATAGATGGGATAAATATAAAAAGATTTTGTATCCTATCTAAACCAGGTACAGGTATGAAACAAATAATTCCATATATTAAATTTATAAAAAATACTAGAAAATATTTGAAAGATAAAGAGTATTCATATTTACATTGCCATGATTTTGATGGAATAGTTGTTGGAATGTTTACTAAAAATAAAAAGAAAACTAAAATAATATTTGATATGCATGAAATATATAAAAACTATTCATATGCAAGAAATATTTTCTTTGACTTTGTATTTAATAAAATACTAAAGAAAAGTGATTATATTATTCATGTTAATGAAGCTCAAATAGAAGGAATGAAATCTACAATAAAGGAAAAAACAGTTTTCCTTCCTAATTATCCAGAAAGTAAAGTATATGAACCAATAGAAAAAAATGCAAGTGAAAAGATAAGGGTTAATTACATAGGAGCTCTAAGAGATTATGAATCATTAAATTCATTAGCTAAATTAAATAATAATGATAAAAACATTGAAGTCGGTTTGTACGGAACAGGAGTATGTTATGATAAATTAAAAGAACAATATCAAGGCTCTAATGTAAAAGTATATGGTAAATACAATGGAATTACAGAAAGTGGAGAAATATATAGAAACACAGATATTCTTTATTGCTCATATAATCCACAAATTAAAAATTGGAAAACATCATATCCTGTAAAATTATTTGAATCTATTGTTACTTTGACTCCAGTTATAGTTACGGAGAATACTGTCTCTGGAGACTTTGTGGAAAAATATGGAATAGGAAAAACCATAAAATATGGTGATACAGAATCTATTATTAATGCTATATTAGACATTAAACAAAGTTATGATATGTATGTAGAAAATATTAAAAACATTTCTGATAATTATAAATGGAAAAATGTTGTAAAAAACCTAAAAAAAGTTTATAAAAATTTATTATAATTTTATGTAGTATAGGAGACTTAGAATGCTAAAAGATATAAAAAACAAAATCGATGATAAAGTAACAAATACATATATAAATAAATTAGTTTATTTATCAATTTTTGTAATATTTGCAGGTTTTATTATTAATGGTTGTTTTCTAAAAATCAGTGAGAATATTTCGGAAAGTTTGCATAAAGCTGTTGATATATTGTTACTACTTATAGAAGGAGCAATAATTGGATATACATTATTAATACTTTTGTTAAAAAGGCCAAAAAGAATTTTGACTATATATGGAATCTCTATTGGGATATTTTTAATATCATATTTTATATTTCCACAAAACAGAGAACAAATATTAGACATAATAAAACCACTTTTTTTGTATAATTTAACAAGTTTAATATTATTTTTAGAAATTGGTAAAGATAAGGAATTATTTAACAAGGTAGTGAAGATTTCTAAAATAATATTTTTATTTGCATTAATATATTTTGCAGTTTTATTAATGAATGATGAATCAATATATAATATATGGTTAGCGAAATTCTTCTTTATATCCGCATGTTTTACAGCGTGCGACTATTACAAGAATAAAAATATTACATCAATATTAGTTTCAATATTGAGTGCTATATTATTATTAATGACAGGAAGCAGAACATATCTTATATTTTTTGCTTTATTAGTAATAGCATTATTATTTGCAGCATTTGTTAAATTTATAAGAAAAAAATCCTTAAAAAAGAAAATATTAGTATTAACAATCTTTATTATTGTTGCTGGTGTTTGTGCATTAGTTGTGTTAAACTATCAACAAATTTCAGATATGCTATATGATTTTTTTGCTTCAAAAGGAATAAACATAAGAATATTAAGATTATTATCTACAGAAAATTTTTTAAAGTCAGATGGAAGATTGAATGTAATATATCCAACTGCAATGAATATTATCAAAGAAAATTGGCTTATAGGTGCAGGAATTGGTGGAGATAGAACTATAATATATAAAGAAGTTATAGAAAATAATATTGTTAAAAAAGGGTACGAGGCTAATGCATATTATTCACATAATATCATATTAGAGTTATATGCAACATTTGGTGTTATAATTTCCACAATCATAATCGCATTTATAATATATTGTTATTATAAAGTTTGGTATAACCAGAAAGTAAAATCTGATATCATTTTTTGTATGTCATGGGTTAGTATTTTGCCACTTATGCTAACTGGAACATTATGGGATAATGTGTATTTTTGGGCATTATTGGGAATTTTATTAAATGCATGCTTAAAAAATGATTCTACAAAGGAGGAAGGGAATGTGAAGAAAAAGATTTTCATGTTATTGAACAATTGCTTTGAGCCTGATATAAGAGTGTATAAAGAAGCAAAATATCTGGTCAAAACTGGGACTGATGTGGAAATTTTATGTATAGACAAAAAGAATAAATTTATAGATAGGCCAGAAGATGAATTAGAAGGTATAAAAATAAAACGCTTTTTTGCAAGAACAGAAAAAACCACAAAATTAATTGAGAAATCGAAAATTATAGCCAAATTAAAATATATAATATATTTTTTCTGGTTAATGAAGTTTATAAGAAAAGTAAAAAAATACTTAAAAGATAAAGAGTTTGAAATTTTACATTGTCATGATTTAGTAATGGCTTTTTGTGGTGTCATATTTTTTAAAAACAAAAAAATAGTATTTGATATGCATGAATATTATGGAAATGGTAAAAACAAGATAAAAAACTTTTTCATAAAAAGAATTGTATATTACATACAAAATAGAGCTGAATGGATAATACATGTAAATGAAATACAAAAAAACAGTTGCCAAAAAAAGAATATAAATAAATTAATAGAAATTCCAAATTATCCAGAACTAAGTGCATATACAAATATAAATAAAACAAATTCAGATAAAATTAGAATATCATACATAGGTAAAGTAAGAGATTTTTATTCTATAAGCAAATTAATTGATTGCTCTAAAAAGTTTGAGAGAATGGAATTTAAAATATATGGGAATGGTAGCCAATATGATAATTTATTAAAATATGCAAAAGAAAAAGGTAAAGAAAATGTAATGATGGGATATTTTGATGCAATATCAGAGAGCGAGAAAATTTACAATAATACAGATGTTTTATATTCTGTATATGATATAAAAGGAAAAGAATCATTAAATTGGAAAAATGCTATGCCTGTAAAAAGTTATGAAGCAATAATTACACTAACACCTATAATTGCTAGTGAGAATACGATTCTTGGAAATTTTGTGAAAGAAAAAAATATTGGTTTTACTATAGATATTAGAAAAGAAGGGGATTTGGAAAAAATATTAAAAAGTATATCTGACAATCCCGATGTTTTAAAAGAAAAGATTGAAAGTATTAAAGAGATCCAGTATACATATACATGGGAAGAAGTTGTAAAAAGATTAGATAAAATATATAAATAAAAAATGAGGAAGAATATGAAAAAATTTAAAACATCAGTTTTTATAGTAATGGTAGGAACATTACTTTCAAAAGTATTAGGCTTAATAAGAGAAGTATTATTAGCACAAAAATATGGTACAGGCTATATTAGCGATTCTTTTATATTATCACTAAATATACCAACTGTAGTAATATCTGCTGTTGCTACGGCAATATTAAATAATTATATACCTCTATTTTCAAAAGCGGAAAAAGAATCTGAGGAAAGAGCAGCAAAACTAAATGGAAACTTAATTATAATATTTTTTATAATATCCACCATATTAGTAATGCTTTTTATGGTATTTACGAAACCAATAGTTAAAATTTTTGCAGCAGGTTTTGATGATAATGCCCTACAATACTTAATAAATTTATCAAGAATAACAATTTTTTGTATGTATTTTATAATAATGGCACATATTTTAAGAGGTTTCCTAGAATTTAAAGGAAAATTTATGGGAACTGCAATATATGGTGTATTATTAAATACAGGAATGATTTTAGGTATTGTGTTAAGTTCTGTAGAAAATTATCAAATATTAGGGTTGGGAGTTTTACTTGGATATATTCTAGCATTTATTGCATTATTTATAATAGCAAAGGTTAATAAATTTAGTGCAAAACTTAATTTTAATATAAAAGATAGTTATTTTAAAGATCTAGTTGTTTTAACAATACCAATTCTATTAAATGATGTTGTATGGCAAATTAATGGAGTTGTAGATAAATCTATTGCAAGTACAATAGGTGAAGGATATATTTCAGCAATAAATTATTCACACTATATAGTTGATATGATAACATCTGTTTTTGCTACATCTGTTGTAACTGTATTTTTCCCTAATGTAATAAAAACATTTAGAGACAATGGAATTAAAGCTGTAAAACATAAAACAAATATAATATTGAAAACAATTATATTTGTATCAATACCTTGTACTGTATTAATTTCAGTATATTCTGAAGCAATTGTAAGATTATTATTCTTTAGAGGAGCTTTTGATGAAAATTCATTACACATAACAAGTGTAGCTGTTTCAATATATTCTTTAGCAATTGTTTTTGTTAGTATGAAAACTATTTTATTTAAAGTATTTTATGCATTGCAGGATACAAAAAGCCCAACTACATCGGCAATAATATCAATTTTATTGAACATTGTACTAAGTATTGCATTTGTAAAACCATTTGGGTACATAGGTATAATAGTTGCTACAATTATATCTTCTATGGTATCAACATTCTTACTAATTAGGAGATTTAATATAAAACATGAAAAACTAATAGATAAAGAATTATGGAAAAATATTATTAGAGTTATTATAGCTGGAGTTTTAATGTTAATAGTTATATTGCTAGTAAATAAGCTTACAGCAGGAATATTTGTTATAAATGAACTTATGTCAAGTATTATAAAAGCAATAATAGGTGGTATATGTGGTGGAATAGTATATTTAGTACTATTATTCATAATGAAATTTGATTTTAGATTACGTAGCGGAGAAAGTACATTATGAAAATATTTGCCATATTAATAGTTTTAGTTATAGTTTTAAGTATATATGCACGGAACTAATAATACAGTTAACAATGTGGATTTATGGGAAAATACTGTTTCAAAATATCTGGAATATGATTTGTGGGATGAAATTAATTGCTATGATGCAGGTCATGTATTATTAGTTCCTATGTATTATGCATTTACAGAAAATGACCAAGAAAAAATGGAAGATCTTCATGATTTATTTGAAAGATATGCAAATTATTTGAAAGAAGTGGAATATAACTATAGATATTGGAATTTAAACCATATGCAATTTAATTTTTTAGCAAGTAATTATATTAATTTGTGTACAGAAACTAATTCAGTTAATAGAATAAGAAGTGAACTTTTAGATTACCTATATGATGAAGCATTTTTTGCTTGCCTATTAAAAAGAGAAAAATATAATATAGATCAAAATCCACAAAATGATTATTTATATGCAATGGAAAGGGACTATAAAGCTGGGAGACCTACAGCAGACTTATATCAATTTCATGTAACAATCTTATTTAATTTAAAAGAATTTAGTGACAATAATGAATATGAATTAAGTGAAGAAAGAATAAATAAAATTAATCAGGCATTAGATATAATCAATAGAATATATGAAGAAGATGTAACTTTTATAGAAGGAGATAAATGGCTATTAAATGTTGGAGATTTTGATGAATATGATGATTATGCTTATATGCATTATAATGACATTGAATCTAATATGCAGCCTAAGGAACAAGAAAATACCACTTGGGACACATCGCACTTTCATAGGATACCGGTATTTTTACAAATAATCAAAAAAGCTAACAAAGGAAATGAAGAGAAAGTTGAATATTATAATAGACTAATAAAAGGTTTAAAAGAGCAGTTTATAGAAAATGTTTTAGTAAAAACTGATGAAGATCATGATTATTATAGAACAACAAATTTTATGGATTCAAGAAATGGATTATATAGATATAATTATACTACACAAAAAGATAATGCATATCTTCCATATGAACTATCAGGAACTATGCTTCTGGGCTGGTGGACGTTTTTAGGAAATGATATGAATCAAATATACAAAGAAATTTATGAGACATTTCCTTTATCACAAAATGCAATTAACACATATGTTGGACCAAATACTACTAGAGAAAGAAATAAATATGTACAGTGGCCAGATTATTTTGAAAATGGATTTGCCGAACTTAATTGCTATTTAGCCTCAGAAATAAATATTGACTAAATTAATATTGTAAAAAAAATGAATTATGATATAATATAAAACAGTAAAAAATAGGAGGTAACAAATGAGTAAAGGAAGAAGAATGTCAAATGAAGGGCAAACTGAAAATAAAAAATCAAAACCAATTTTTATAATTCTAGCATTAGTTTATTTAGTAATAACAATTATTTTTTGTGTGTCTATTATTAGAATGGACATGTTGCCTGGAAAATATTTAACAATATTCATTATAATAGAAGTAATACTTACATTATTAGTATTAATAGGACTAGCAAAAAAACATAAAACATTAAAATTAAATATTTTATGTTTGATTTTAGCAATAATTTTATCTTCTGGATATATATATGCTACAAATTATATAAATGCAACAATCAACTTTTTAGGAACAATGTTTACCAATGTATCAGAAACAGAAGAATATTATGTTGTTGTAAGGAATGATAATAACTATAATGAACTAGGAGATTTAGCAGGAGAAGAACTTTCAGCATTTAGAATAGAAGAGAATATAATAACAGAACTAAAAGAACAAATAAACATCGAAATACAAGATGATAATAGTTTAATAAAAGTTGGAAGCGATTTAATTGATAATGCAACAGAAGGAATATTTGTAAGTTCTTCACAATATTCAATATTAACAGAAGAAATTGATGATTTTGAAACAAATACTAAAATAATATATACACTAAAACATGAAATAAAAAGCAAAGTAGATATTGAAGATGAAAATTCAAAATATACAATAGATAATGGAATATTTAATGTATATATTAGTGGAATAGACACATCAGGAAGTATAAGTAATGTTGCAAGAAGTGATGCAAATATCTTGGCAACAATAAACACAAAAACACATGAAGTATTACTTACATCTATACCAAGAGATTATTATGTTACATTATATAGTAAAGGCGCAAAAGATAAATTAACACATTCAGGAATATATGGAATAAATGAAACAGTTTCAACAGTAGAAGAATTATTAGACACAGATATAAATTATTATATAAGAGTAAACTTTACAACACTTATAAAATTAGTTGATACTTTAGGTGGAGTGGATGTATATTCTGAATACGATTTTTCAACAGGCGGATATCATTTTAATAAAGGATATAATCATGTAAATGGAGCACAAGCTTTAGCTTTTAGTAGAGAAAGATATTCATTCGGAAGCGGAGATAACCAAAGAATAAAGAATCAACAACATGTAATAGAAGCAGTAATAAATAAAGTATTAAATAGTACAACAATTCTAACTAAATATACAAGTATTCTAGAATCATTAGAAGGAAGCTTCCAAACAAATATTGAACAAAATGACATAAGCGATTTAGTAAAAGAACAGTTAGATAATATGGAATCATGGACGATTGATAACTACTCTTTAACAGGTACAGGTTCAAGTAGTGCAACATATTCAATGGGAAGTCAAAAACTATATGTTATGTTACCAAATGAATCTTCTGTTGAGGAAGCAAAGAATAATATACAAGAACTTCTAGGAGAGTAAAATTTCATAAAAGGAATAAAACAAGAATAATCATTATAAAATTTAATAATGATTATTTTTGTTTTAAAAACTATATACAAAAATTGAATTTAATTATATAATGTGATAAATAACATTGCATATTGTAATAAAATTGCTATAGATACCGGTTTAAAATGTAAATGTTTGTAAGGAAAATTTTATTATATATCTTTTTATATTCAATAGGAACGAGAAAATATATTTGAAAGGAATGTAAAATCATGGAATTAAAAAAAATTCTTTCAGGACTAGATGGTATAAAAGCAAAAGGAGATTTGAATATAGACATAGAAAAAATAGAAAATGACTCTAGAAAAATAGAAAACAACTCAATGTTTGTAGCAATAAAAGGTTTTGAAAGTGATGGGCATAATTATATAGAAACAGCAATACAAAAGGGTGCAAAAGCTATAATGATTCAAGACTTAGATAAATTAAAAAACATAAAAATACCTGATGATGTTACAATAATTGCAACTACAGACACAAGACATGGTTTAGCAATAGCATCTGCAAACTATTACCAAAATCCAACAAAAAAAATGAAAGTAGTAGGAATTACTGGAACAAAAGGAAAAACAACAACCTCATATATGCTAAAACAAGTTTTAGAAAAAGCTGGTAAAAAGGTTGGATTAATAGGAACTATTGCAACATATATAAATGGTGAAAAAATAAAGAATAATGAAAGAACAACACCAGAAAGTATTGAATTACAAGAAATATTTGCAGAAATGTTAAATAGGGGTGTTGAAATTGTTATAATGGAAGTTTCATCACAAGCATTAAAACTACATAGAGTAGATGGTGTAGATTTTGATATAGGTGTATTTACGAATTTCTCAGAAGACCATATTAGTGAAAAAGAACATCCAAATATGGAAGATTATTTTAATTCAAAGCTAAAATTATTTAGCATGTGTAAAAAAGGATTCATAAATGCTGATGATTATAATGTAGCAAAAGTTAAAAAATTAGCTACAAATTGTGATATAAAAACATATGGAATAGATAATAGTTGTGATTTATTAGCAAAAGATGTCTCAACCAGAAATGATTCAGTAGACTATAGAGTAAAATTAAATGACAAAAAAAATGAAAGAGTTAAAGTTTCAATTCCAGGAAGATACAGTGTATATAATAGTTTAGCAACAATATGTGTAGCTAAAGAACTAAAAATAGAACCAGAAATAATAAAACAAGCATTAGAAGAGGTAAAAGTACCTGGAAGAAGTGAATTAGTACCTAATAAAAAGAACTTAAATATAATGATAGATTATGCACATTCTCCAGAAAGTTTAGAAAGTATATTAAACGCAACAAAAGGTTATGTTTCTGGTAATATAATACTAGTATTTGGATGTGGAGGAGATAGAGACACAAGGAAAAGACCAATAATGGGAGAAATAGCAGGAAAGTTAGCAGATTATACAATAATAACTTCAGATAATCCACGTACAGAAGAACCTATAAATATTATAAAGCAAATAGAAGATGGAATGAAAAAAACAAAAGGGAAATATATATGTATAGAGAATAGAAGAGAAGCAATAGAATATGCAATAAAAATTGCAACAAAAAATGATTTAATAATATTAGCTGGTAAAGGTCATGAACCATACCAAATAATAGGAGATAAAATTAATCCTTTTGACGAAAGAATTATAGTAAATGAAATTATAGGATAAAAATTAGAGGGGGAAAAAAATTGGACTTTCAGATTAAAGTATTGTTATTATCCTTTTTTATAACAGTTATATTAGCACTTATAATAATACCAATACTTAAGAAACTAAAAATAGGACAAAATGAACGAGATGATGGACCAGAATCACACATGAAAAAACAAGGAACACCAACAATGGGCGGTGTAATAATAATGCTAGCAACAGTTATATCTGCAATAGGAGGAGTAATATATTATTATAAAGATGAAATAAATGTTGCACAAAATATTTTGCCATTATTATTTATAACATTTGGGTTTGGTTTAATAGGTTTTATAGATGACTTTAAAAAATTGGTTTTAAAAAACACAGAAGGGTTAAAACCAATGTATAAAATGATAGGGTTATTAATAATATCTGTAATATTTGTGTTATATTTAATAAAATTTGTAGATGTTGGAACAGAAACATATATACCTTTCTTAAAAATTTATATAGATATGCCAATATGGATATATATACCATTTGCTATATTTGTAATACTTGCAACAACAAATGCAATAAATTTAACAGATGGAATAGATGGTTTAGCAGCAAGTATATCAGCAATAATAATTACATTCTTAACAGTTGTATCAATAATGTTTGATGTAAAAGAAATAACAATATTTGGTACAATATTAATAGGTGCATGTATAGGATTTTTATTATTTAATATGCATACTGCTAAAATATTTATGGGTGACACAGGTTCGCTATTGTTAGGTGGTGTTATAGCAGCACTTTCATTATATTTAAAAATACCATTTTTGTTAATAATTGTAGCAATAATACCAATATTAGAAACATTATCTGTAATGATCCAAGTGGCATATTTCAAAAAAACTGGAAAAAGAATATTAAAAATGGCGCCATTACATCATCATTTTGAATTATCAAATTGGAAGGAAAGTAAAATAGTATCAATTTTTAGTATGATAACACTTATTGCATGTATTATAGGGTTGTTTGCAATATAGAAAATCAGAAAGGAAGGGTGCAAAAGGATGACTAACTCTCTAAAAAGTAAGAGTGTAGAAAAAAAAGTGAAAGATAAAACAAATAAAAAAACAAATAATTCATTTGATTTTACATTATTAATAACAGTTTTGCTATTATTATCAATGCGGGATAATAATGGTATTATCTGCTAGTTCTCCTTCTGCATTAGCAGAAAGTGGAGATAGTTACGATTATGTAAAAACACAAGGAATTGCTGCAGTACTTGGAATTATCTTTATGCTTGCTATTTCTAGAATAGATTATAGAATTTACCAAAAACTATATAAAATTGCATTAATTGCTTCAACTGTAATATTGCTTTTGGTTGCCGTTCCAGGGCTAGGTGTAGAAGCAAAAGGAGCAACAAGATGGATAAATTTAGGGTTTACAACTTTGCAACCATCAGAGCTTGCAAAAATTGGTATAATAATATTTTATGCAGGATATTTAACTAAACATAAAGACGAATTAAAAAGCATGAAAAATGGATTCTTTAAACCATTTATATTTTTAATACCAGCAGTAGCAATACTTCTATTATTACAAAATCATTTAAGTGTAACATTAATTATCATAATGGTTGTTTCAGTAATGATGTTAATAGCTGGAACCAGATTAAGATATTTTTTAGGGTTTGGAATTCCTGGTGCAGTATTAGGAACAGGTTTACTTATATATTTAGCAAAAACAGCAGAAGAATGGGAATTTAGATTAGCAAGAATAACCTCATTTTTAAATCCATGGGCAGATAAACAAGGAGATAGTTGGCAAATTGTACAAAGTTTATATGCAATAGGCTCAGGAGGATTATTCGGAGCAGGACTTCGGGGCAAGTAAGCAAAAATACTTATACATACCTGAACCACACAATGATTTTATATTTGCAATATTAGCAGAGGAATTGGGATTTGTAGGATGTGTTGTTGTAATACTATTATTTGCAATATTCATATGGAGAGGAATTTTAATTGCAATAAAAGCAAAAGACATGTTCGGAAGTTTACTAGCAGTAGGTATAACAGGATTAATAGGAATACAAGCAATTTTAAATATAGCTGTTGTAACATCATCAATGCCAGTAACAGGTATATCACTTCCATTTTTTAGCTATGGAGGAACAGCACTTTTAATAACACTTTGTTCAGTTGGAATATTACTTAACATATCTAGAAATAGTGAAAAAATTTAAAAACAAGGAGGTACAAAATGAAAGTAGTTATTTCAGCAGCAGGAACAGGTGGACATATAAATCCAGGAATTGCAATTGCAAACAAAATAAAAGAAAAAGAACCAATGTCAAAAATAATTTTTATTGGAACAAAAAATGGATTAGAAACAGACCTTGTTCCAAGAGCAGGATATGAATTAAAAACAATAGAAGCATATGGACTAGGAAAAAAAATAACATTACAAAATATAAAAGGAATTATAAAAACAATAAATGGAATAGGTCAGGCTAAAAAAATATTAAAAGAGTTTAATCCAGATGTTGTAATTGGAACAGGTGGATATATATGTGGACCAGTATTTTTAGCAGCAAGAAAATTAAAAATACCAACGGTTTTACATGAAAGCAATGCATTCCCAGGGTTGGCAGTTAAAACACTTTCTAAAAAAGCTAATCTTACATTAGTTGGATTTAAAGAAGCAAAAGAAAGATTACCAAAAGCAAAAAAAGTAATTGTAACTGGAACACCAACAAAGATAAGAAGATTAAAACTAAGTGCAGAAGATAAATTAAAAATAAAGAAAGAACTAAATCTAAACCCAGATTTAAAAACAGTATTAATTTTTGGTGGTAGCCAGGGAGCAATGGCAATAAACAAAGCCACTTTAGACTTTATAATAGAAAATCCAAATTTGGAATTTCAAATTATGTGGGCACCAGGTCCAAAGCAATATGAAATCATACAAGAAGAATTAAATAAAAAAGGTGCTGACATTAATAAAATAAAAAATGTTAGAGTAGTTCCATACATATATAATATGGAAGAAGCTTTAAATATATGTGATCTAGTTGTTTCAAGAAGTGGAGCAATGACTATAACTGAAATTGCAAAAGTTGCAAAACCTGCAATATTTATACCATTACCAAATGTTAGTCAAAATCACCAAGAATATAATGCTAAGGTTTTAGTAAATGTAGGTGCAGCACAAATAATATTAAATGATGAATTAAATTCTAAAATATTGTCAGCTAAAATAAAAGAAATGATGAAAGATAAAGCAAAATTACTTGAAATGGGAGAAAAGGCTAATACTGTTTCAATAGACAATGTAGAAGAAAAAATATATGAAGCAATTAAAAAAATATAAATTTGTAGAATTATGTAAAAAATGGAAGATGAAATATAGTTGATTTTATTTACAATCTGTTATATAGTGTTTAATGTTAGAAAATTAAAATAAAGGAGGGAAACGTGAAAATCTTCTTTGGCGAAACATTTCTAAATAGGCAAGACCTAGTAGAAACTGCTATATGTCATCTAATAAAGCTAAAGTATTATAAAATATTAGAATACAAGAATAATTATGGAATAGAAATTGTAAAAGAAGAATATATAAATGGTATAATAAAAATTGAAACAAATCAAATATATTTGTTAACAGAAGACGAAACGAAGATAGATAAGATTTTAAGTAAGATATTAAAATTCAAAGTCACACCAATAGGATTGGATGATACAATAGTTGATATGCTTAAAGCATAGTGGTTAGCACTTATCTGTGCTAATTTTTTACGCTAAAAATACATAAATATAATTGAAAAAAATTTTTTATTGATATATAATCATAAAATCATGAAAAAAGGAGAAGAAAATGTCTGATAAATTAATTATTGTAGAATCACCTGCAAAGGCTAATACAATCAAAAAATTCATAGGTGGAAACACTAAAGTAATTGCATCTATGGGGCATATAAGAGATTTGCCAAAATCAAAGTTAGGAATTGATATAAAAAATAATTATGAACCGCAATATATAAATATAAGAGGAAAAGCCAAACTAATAAATGAACTAAAAAAAGAAGCAAAAAATTCGAAACAAGTAATTCTTGCAACAGACCCGGACCGAGAAGGAGAAACAATAGCTTGGCATTTAGCATACATTTTAGGAATCCCTCAAAACAGTGTTTGCAGAGTTACATTTAATGAAATAACAAAAGAAGCTGTAAAATCTGCAATGAAGGAGCCAAGAAAAATAGACATGAATTTAACTAATGCAGGACAAGCAAGAAGAGTATTAGATAGAATTGTTGGTTATAAAATTAGTCCTGTATTATGGAAAAAAGTTCAAAAGGGACTTTCTGCTGGACGTGTTCAATCTGTTGCCGTTAAATTAATAGTAGACAGAGAAGAAGAGATAGAAAAGTTTGTACAAGAAGAATATTGGAATATATTTGCAAAACTCACAGACAAAAAATCAAAGAAAAGTTTTATAGCAAAATTTTATGGGAAAAATGACCAAAAGATAGACTTGCATACAAAAGAAGAAGTAGACAGTATATTAAATGATTTGGAAAAAGCAAAATATATTGTAAAAGATGTAAAAAAAGGAGAAAAGAAAAGAACACCAGCACCTCCTTTTACAACAAGTACTATGCAACAAGAGGCATCAAGAAAATTAAATTTTGCAATTAAAAAAACAATGCAAATAGCGCAACGGACTTTATGAAGGTGTAAAAATTCCATCAAAAGGTACTGTAGGATTAATTACATATATGAGAACAGACTCAACAAGAATATCAGAAGAAGCTAGAAAAGCAGCAAAACAACATATAGAAAATATCTATGGAGCAGAATACTATGAGAATAGATACTATAAAACAAAGGCAGATTCACAAGATGCACATGAAGCAATAAGACCAACATATGTTGATGTAACACCAGAAGAGATAAAAGATAGCTTAAGTAATGATCAATATAAATTATATAAATTAATATATAATAGGTTTATTGCAAGTCAAATGAGTGCTGCAATATATGATACAATATCTGCAAATATATTAGCAGATGATTATAACTTTAAAGCAAATGGACAAATATTAAAATTTAAAGGATTTATGACTTTGTATGTAGAAGGTAAAGACGAAGAAAGTAATGAAGATGAAAATATAAGAATTCCAGATTTGGTTGAAAATCAGGAATTAAAAAAGGATAAATTAGAACCAAAGCAAAGCTTTACAGAACCACCACCAAGATATACAGAAGCAACATTAGTAAAAGCATTAGAAGAAAAAGGAATTGGAAGACCAAGTACATATTCACCAATAATAACAACAATTTTAGCAAGAAGATATGTGGAAAAAGAAAAAAAACAACTAGTACCAACAGAACTTGGAAGAGTTGTAAATAAGTTGCTAGTTGAAAACTTTGGAGATATTATAAATGTTCAATTCACAGCTAAAATGGAAGAAGAGTTCGACGAAATATCACTTGGTAAAAAAGAATGGAAAAAAGTAATAGATGAATTTTATAAACCATTTGAAAAAACAGTAGAAAAAGTAGAAGAGGAGTTAGAACATGTTGAATTAACTCCAGAAGTTTCTGATGTGCCATGTGAAAAATGTGGAAGAATGATGATAATAAAATATGGTAGATATGGCAAATTTTTAGCATGTCCAGGATTTCCAGAATGCCATAATGCAAAACCATTAATAGAAAAAATAGATGTTCCTTGCCCCAAATGTGGAGGAACAGTTCAAATAAGAAAAACAAAGAAAAAGAAAAAATTCTATATATGTGAAAACAATCCAGAAAGTTGTGACTATATATCATGGAATAAACCTAAAAAAGATGAAAAATAAAATTAAAAAATAATCTTAAGTAATTAAGATTATTTTTTTGGCGAAATATAATGGAAAAATATGCTGTTGATAGAATTTAATCGCTTTATGTGGTATAATAAAAGAAGGAGGATGAAAAATGAAAGCAATCAAACTTATAGTTATAATAAGTATAATGTTAATAATTTTAAGTTTGAGCTCAGTGTATGCAAAAAGCATATCTGGGTATGCTTGGGATGATGCAAACAAAGATGGTGAATACAATGAGGAATCAGAAATAAAATTACCAAATATAGAAGCAGAATTGCTAAGAGTTAATGAAGATGAATCAGAAGAGGTCATACAAACCACTAAAACTGACTCATCAGGAAACTACAGATTTGATGGTTTAGGAGATGGAAGATATAAAGTAAGATTTAAATATGGAACATATAATCAATTTATAGAACATGGAACAGCAAAATATAATGGTCAAGATTATAGAACAACTGGCTCAGGTGTTTCTGTAAGCGACATAGATGGGAATAACTTTACATTAATAATAGATGTTTCTGGAAGTATGAGTTCATTTTCTGGAGAAGAGTCAGGATTACAGTTAATAAAAAGAATATTAAATAGTTTAGTAGAAGAACTAGAAGGTCAAACTACATTTAGTTTAATTGAATTTGAATCAACAGCAAGGGAATTAATAAGTAATACTAGTGATATAGGGGAATTAAAAAACATAATAAATGGGTTAACCACAAAAGGTGGAACTAATATTGCACCAGCATTACAAATAGTACTTGATAAAGCAAATGAAACAGATTACGAAAACATGGTAGTTATGCTATTTACAGATGGATATCCAGCTGATATGCAAGAAACAGCACAAAAATTAAGAGAAATTGACTCAAAAGGAATACAATTTATTGCAGTTACAACAAGTATGCAAGATCCATTTTTAGATGAAAACGGAAATCCTATTACTGGAAAAGTATATCAAACATCAAATAGTCAATTAGAAGACACTATATTAAATGATGTAAAAGAAGAGGTTTCTCAAATAATAACTAATAATGAAAAAAGATCATCAGCAGTTGATATATCAGGTACATACAAGCAAGATGCACCTGGTTCTCGGAACAAGAGCAGGAGTAATTGCATACTCAGATTCAAATTATACATATGACTTAGGAACCAAAATGCAAATAGAATTATTAAATAATAGTCAATTACAAGAATTTGCACAAAACACATGGATGATGGCAGAAACATTTAAAATAAGAATCAATCAAAATACAGACCCAGAAATTGACGAAATAAATATTGGACTAACAGAAAGACCAAAAAATATATTAACATTATATGAAACACTTGAAAGAGTTAAACTAACATTAGCCAATGGAGATGTTATAATAGACACATCTGTAGGATTAGTAAGAAATGCAAAAATATTAGAAGATTTGGTCAATATAGAAATGGATGAAGAGCTAATGCAAGGAGCTGTGGTTGAATGTTATTATAAATTTCACATAGTAAATGAAGGTGAAGAAGATAGATTATCAAACTATTTTAGAGATGTGCCAGATGATATAATAGCAAATAATATAGTTATATACACATATATAAGTAAAAATGTTAATTTTTCATCTGAAGTATATGTAAAAGAAGATAATTTGTTACAATTATCTGAAGATGTTAGGAATGCTATTTTAGAAAATGACTTACAAGTATATAAATTAGAAACATCACTTTTACCAAAACAAAAAGTTACAATAGATATGTACTCAAGTAAGATGATAAGCTTAGAAGACGGAGACGAGGCATTTATACATACAGGAACTTCAGAAATAGTAAGTTTTTATAATGGTGCTGGAAGAAGAAATAGTAAAGGTTGGAACAATAGTGTAGTTTCAGGAAATTACAACTATATAGCAAGAAGAGTAAAAGAATATGATAATACAAATCCAATGGTAATAATTACTCCACCAACAGGAGAAAATTTAAGACCAACAATTATATGGAATATTGAAGAACATATAAGAGCTCCAAAAAGATAAGAGAGAAATTAAACACACAGAAAGGAAAATATAAATATGAAAGATTACATAACAATAATTGGAGGGGGCTTAGCAGGAGCAGAAGCTGCTTATCAGATTTCTAAAAGAAACATAAAGGTAAAACTATATGAAATGAAACCAAAAAAATTTTCACCAGCACACAAAAATTCGAATCTAGCTGAAATTGTATGTAGTAATTCATTAAAATCTAATTTAATAACAAATGCTTGTGGGCTTTTAAAACAAGAATTAAGATATTTAGATTCACTTTTAATAAAAATAGCAGATAAGACTTCAGTGCCAGCAGGACAAGCATTAGCTGTAGATAGAGAAATATTTTCAAAAATGGTAACTGAAGAAATTGAAAAAAGCAAAAACATAGAAGTAATACGTAAAGAATGTGAAAATATAGAAGAAGATGGAATTACAATTATTGCAACTGGACCACTAACATCAGAAAAAATGGAAAAAGAGATTTCCAAAATAACAGGACAAGATAAGTTACATTTTTTTGATGCTGCAGCACCAATATTAACAAAGGATAGTATAAATTTTAATATTGCATTTTATGGGAACAGGTACGAGCAAGAAAAAAAGAGCAATGAAAGTGATTGCGAATGGAAGTTAAGACTAGACAATAAAAGCAATGAAAGTTACATTAATCTTCCTATGGACGAAAAAGAATATATAACATTTTACAATGAATTAATAAAAGCAGAAACAGTAACATTACACGAATTTGAGAAAAATGAAATATTTGAAGGATGTATGCCAATAGAAATAATGGCAAAAAGAGGAATTGAAACATTAAGATTTGGACCATTAAAACCAGTAGGTTTTGATGATCCAAGAACTGGTAAAAGACCATATGCTATTGTACAACTAAGGCAAGATAACCAACAAGGAACAATATACAATATGGTAGGTTTCCAAACTAATCTAAAATTTGGGGAACAGAAAAGAGTATTCAAATTAATACCAGGATTAGAAAATGTTGAATTTGTAAAATATGGAGTAATGCATAGAAATACATATATAAATTCAACAAAACTATTAAATGAAACATATAATTTAAAATCAAATAATAATATTTATTTTGCAGGACAAATAACAGGTGTAGAAGGATATGTAGAATCAATAAGTTCTGGGATGGTAGCTGCACTAAATGCCTGTGAGAGATTTTTAAAAACGAATAAAAAAATAATATTTTCAGAAAAAACAATGATAGGAGCATTAGCAAAATACATAAGTACAGAAAACAATAATTTCCAACCAATGAATGCTAACTTTGGCATATTACCAGAACTAGAAGAGAAAATAAAAGACAAAAAAGAACGCTACAAAAAGATTGGAGAAAGAGCCTTGGACAACTTAAATTTTATGTAAGTCATTCAAATGGCTTCAATTAGAACTTAAAGGTTGCATAAAAATGGAAAATATGTTATAATTATGTTAATCTGTGAAAAGAGGTGTTTTTATGAGAGAAAAAGAATACGAAGAAAACATAAAAGAAATAGAAGAAAATTTTGAACTAATGGAAAGATGTAATGAAACACTAAAGAAAATGATAAAAATAGAAAAAGTAATGGATAGAAAGGAGAAATAATATGCCTGCCAGAAAAAGTATAGAAGGAACTATGAAAGAAGAATTTGAAGAAGTAGATTTGCTTAAAACTAGCTTAGCTACCAGAGTAAATGAAATAAATAAAGAAAGAGACGAATATGTTAACAAAGAAACAAAAAAAGTAGTAACAGAAGAATACCTAAAAAATCATTATAGAGAATATGAAGCTTATATAATTGGACGGCGGTACTAGAGAAGAATTTATAGATAGAGAACTTTCATTAGAACAAAAATTAGAAATACTTGCAGATTATAATATTAATAGACAAATATTAGAAGGAAATAATGGTATTGAAGTTAAATTGAGTGATATTTCTAAAAGAAAAAAAGATGCAAAAGAGCAATTCAAGGAAGAAGCACTTGGGTTGTTAGAAATGTATCAAGCAATCTTAGATGAAAATAAATCTAGAATTAATAAAATAGAAGAAGATATTAAAACAGATAAAGAACAAATTAAAACAGCAGAGAATAAATTACTGGAAATTGCGGCTAAGGATGAAGAAAGCTTTGCATATGCAGGACGAGTAACTGGAAAATTTAATAAAGATAAAGCAACTGAAGATATGCAAAAAGGAATAAGTAGGTTGAAGAAAGACGTTAGTGCAAAAGAAAGAAAACTAGAGGATTTGAGAAAAGTACAAAAAAAATACGAAATAGAATTAAAAAATCGAAGAACAGAAATTGAAATTTTTTTAAAAGCCCAAAACATCTATGCTTTTGATAGAAATATAGGAGAAAACAATACTAAAAATGAAGATGAAACCAAAGAAAAAACAGAACAAAGAACGGTTACTCCTACATCAACAGTATCCAAACCAAAAGATGTTGCAAAATCAATGTTCAATGACTTTATGGGCTCATCACCAGAAAGGCAAAGAAAATTGTTAAGACAGGGTGGAAATGAAGACATTTTAAAGATGACAAGACGTTTGGGATTAGCCGATAGAAGGAATTTAAAAACAATTTTGGAGCAAAGATTATATGAGTTAAAACAAGAGGAAATTACGTTTACCGCTGATGATGGAACACAACAAGATATTAGAAAAGAAGAATTTCAATCTATGAAAGATATGTCTGAAGATAAATTGAAGGCAATGCGTGAGGAATTAGATCGTTTCAATCAAGAGTTTTCTAAAAAAAGTATTGATGAAATTGATAAATTTGAAGCAAAATTAGATTATATTAGAATTGCAACTCTATTACATGAGGTTAAAAATCCTTTTAGAAGGATTAAAAGCTTCATTAGTAGATATTCTAAAATGGATAATACAATTTACGAACTTGCAAAATCTTCTGCAAGATATGCTACATTAAAAGAAGAAAGAACAACTAGAAAAGAAGCGTTTCTTGATAGATTAAGAGCAAATGTAGGAAGAGCTCCAATGGATGAATACACAAAGAGTTCAGAAAGACCGTTAGATAGAACAGGAGCCGATGAATTTACTAGATAAGATGAGCGTTAATTAATAGACAAGAATATAATGTTTGCAAAAATTTTAATATAGAACATGCTATAACCATTGACTTTAATGGAAAAAAATGATAAAATATAAACCGCTAATGCAAATTAGCGGTTTTATTTTTATTTATGGAGGTGAAAAAATTGCCAACAATTAATCAATTAGTTAGAAAAGGAAGAAAATCAACAAGAGCAAAATCAACAGCTCCAGCACTTCAAAAAGGGTATAACTCTAAAAAGAAAAAAACAACTAATAATCGTTCACCACAAAAAAGAGGGGTATGTACAGTTGTAAAAACAGTAACACCTAAAAAACCTAACTCAGCTTTAAGAAAAGTTGCAAGGGTTAGACTATCAAATGGTCAAGAAGTTACTGCATATATTCCAGGAATTGGACACAACTTACAAGAACACAGTGTTGTTTTAATAAGAGGTGGAAGAGTAAAAGACTTACCAGGTGTTAGATATCACATCATAAGAGGAACATTAGATACAGCAGGTGTAAAAGATAGAAATCAAGGTAGATCTTGTTATGGAGCTAAGAAACCTAAAAAGGGTTAAAATTTTTATAAACGTCGCATTTCGTCGTTAAATATCGTAAAAAAATGCTCGATGTATAAAAATTTGAAATAGTGCTATGAAATGAAGATATTACTAAATTTTTAAGATTTAGATTTATATAGATTAGCACTATACGTGGAAACTAAAGTTTCCAAGAGTACCTGACATATATTTATGTCATAAAATTAATAAGGAGGGAAGAATAGTGCCAAGAAAAGGATATATTGCAAAAAGAGAAGTTTTACCAGACCCAATTTATAATAGCAAAATAGTTACAAAATTAGTTAATAATATAATGTTAGATGGTAAAAAATCTGTTGCTCAAAGAATAGTTTATGAAGCATTTGATATAATAAGAGAAAAGCAACAAAAAGAACCACTAGAAGTATTTGAAGAAGCATTAAACAATGTTATGCCAGTTCTTGAAGTTAAAGCAAGAAGAGTTGGTGGAGCAACATACCAAGTTCCAATTGAAATTAGACCAGAAAGAAGACAAACATTGGGACTAAGATGGATAGTAATATATGCAAGAAATAGACATGAAAAAACTATGTCTGAAAAATTAGCTGGTGAAATAATAGATGCATGTTCAGGAAATGGAAATGCATTTAAGAAAAAAGAAGATACACATAGAATGGCAGAAGCTAATAGAGCATTTGCACATTATAAATGGTAGAATATAAAAATACAAAACAAAAAAGGGGGAATAGAAAAAAATGGCAGGAAGACAATACCCACTAGAAAGAACAAGAAATATAGGAATAATGGCTCACATAGATGCAGGAAAAACAACAACAACAGAAAGAATTCTATTTTATACAGGAAAAACACATAAAATAGGAGAAGTACATGAGGGTGCTGCTACTATGGACTGGATGGAGCAAGAACAAGAAAGAGGTATTACAATAACATCTGCTGCCACAACATGTTTTTGGCTAAATAACAGAATAAACATTATAGACACACCAGGACATGTTGACTTTACAGTAGAAGTTGAAAGATCATTAAGAGTTTTAGATGGTTCAGTTACAGTTTTCTGTGCAAAAGGTGGAGTTCAACCACAATCTGAAACAGTTTGGAGACAAGCAGATAAATATCATGTACCAAGAATGGCATATGTAAATAAAATGGATATTACAGGAGCAAATTTCTTAGGATGTGTTGAGCAAATGAGAACAAGATTAAATGCAAATGCTGTACCAATTCAATTACCAATAGGTGCAGAGGACAGCTTTATTGGAATAGTAGATTTAATAAAAATGAGAGCATTTGTTCATAAAGATGATTTAGGAAAAGAAATTGAAGAAAAAGATATCCCAGCAGAATTAGTAGAACTAGCAAATAAATATAGATCACAAATGGTAGAAGCTGCAGCAGAACAAGATGATGAGCTTATGATGAAATATTTAGAAGGTGAAGAACTTTCAGAAGAAGAAATAAAAAGAGGACTAAGAATTGGAACAATAGCAAATAAAATAGTTCCAGTATGTTGTGGTTCATCATATAAAAATAAAGGTGTTCAAGAATTACTAAATAACATAGTAGAGTTTATGCCATCACCATTAGATGTACCACACATAAAAGGTATTGACTTAGATGGTAATGAAGTGGAAAGAAAAACAGGTGACGATGAGCCATTTGCAGCTCTTGCATTCAAAATCGCAACAGATCCATTTGTTGGAAAATTATGCTTCTTTAGAGTATATTCAGGAACATTAGATTCTGGTTCAACAGTACTAAACAGTAATAAAGACAAAAAAGAAAGAATAGGAAGAATACTTCAAATGCATTCTAACCATAGAGAAGATATTGATAAAGTATATTCAGGAGACATTGCAGCAGCAGTTGGATTAAAAGAAGTTACAACAGGAGATACATTATGTGATCCAGCACATCCTGTTATATTAGAATCAATGGAATTCCCAGAACCAGTTATAGATATTGCTATTGAGCCAAAAGATAAAGTTGCACAAGTAAAAATGGCAATAGCTCTTGCAAAACTAGCTGAAGAAGATCCAACATTTAAAACATACACAGACCATGAAACTGGTCAAACAATAATTGCAGGAATGGGAGAATTGCACTTAGATATAATTGTAGACAGATTAAAAAGAGAATTTAAAGTTGAATGTAATGTAGGTAAACCACAAGTTGCATATAAAGAAACAATAAGAAATAAAGTAAAAGTTGAAGGAAAATTTATTCGTCAATCAGGTGGACGTGGACAATATGGTCATGTATGGATAGAACTAGAACCATTAGAACCAGGTTCAGGAATACAATTTGAAAGCAAAATTGTTGGTGGTGTTGTTCCAAAAGAATATATAAAACCAACAGAAGAAGGAATTAGAGAAGCTGCTGAAAGCGGAATTTTAGCAGGTTATCCAGTTATAGATTTCAAAGCAACATTAGTTGATGGATCTTACCATGATGTAGACTCTTCTGAAATGGCATTTAAAATTGCAGGATCAATGGCATTTAAAGAAGGTTGTAAACAAGGAAAATCTGTTATATTAGAACCAATAATGAGAGTTGAAATAACAGTTCCAGAAGAATATATGGGAGATGTAATTGGTGATGTAAACTCTAGACGTGGAAGAATGGAAGGAATGGAAGCAAGAAGTGGAAATCAAATAATAAGGGCATTTATACCACTTTCAGAAATGTTTGGATATGCAACAGACTTACGTTCAAAAACACAACGGAAGAGGAACATACAGTATGGAACCAAGTCATTATGAAGAAGTTCCAAAATCAATATTAGATAATATTGTTTCAACAAGAGCTAAAAAAGAAGAATAATAGCTATAATTTTAAAAAAAATAGAAAATCACTTGATTTTTTAAGTTATATGGTATAAAATACCACTACAAAATAGTTTATAATTTTAAAAATAAATTTAGATTTCTAAAATATTAGAAACTATAAAAATTAAAGGAGGATTTAAAAATGGCTAAAGCAAAATTTGAAAGAACAAAGCCACATGTTAACATTGGTACAATTGGTCACGTTGACCACGGAAAAACAACAACAACAGCAGCTATAACAAAATGGTTAGGATTATTAGGAAAAGCTCAATATACAGCATATGATCAAATCGATGGAGCACCAGAAGAAAAAGCAAGAGGAATTACAATCAACACAGCACACGTTGAATATGAAACAGAAAAAAGACACTATGCACACGTTGACTGCCCAGGACACGCAGACTATGTTAAAAACATGATTACAGGTGCAGCACAAATGGATGGAGCAATCCTAGTTGTATCTGCAGCAGATGGACCAATGCCACAAACAAGAGAACACATACTATTAGCAAGACAAGTTGGTGTTAAATACATCGTAGTATATCTAAACAAATGTGACATGGTAGACGATCCAGAACTATTAGAATTAGTTGAAATGGAAGTAAGAGACCTATTAACAGAATATGGTTTCCCAGGAGACGAAATT
>CALWZV010000009.1 GCA_944386115.1 uncultured Clostridia bacterium | reverse complement strand
ACAATATTATTTTCATTTCCAATTAAATTATCATCAATTGTATTATTATTCAAATAAAATTCCTCCTTTTATTGAAAATTTTAATAGCTAAAATTATCTCATTTTTTGTTATATATTATCAAACTTTTGTTCTTTTGTCAATCAGTTTGTACCCACTTATTGGAAATTTTTTCTATAAAAATAAGCATTAGCATTTATACTCGCTAATACTTATAAATTTACCTCTAAAAACACCAATTATATCTATCTTCTATTTCAAATTTTTATATGTTCAACTGTGTGTATCAAGTCATGTGATTGAGTCCCGTGTCCACCGCTCCCATGGTCTTTTAAATGCAAACCCAACTGGTATAACACTTCCGTATAAGTACCTAAATGTGTTCCATGTTTGCATAGTTCTTTTTGTTGTCCATAAAGTTTGGCTTCTACTAGAACCTCTAAATTCTCTAACAGTTAATGTTCTATTTGCATTATAAGGCATTGCTTGATTTTCTTCTCTATAGTATGTTTCCATTCTATCTGTGTCATTATTAAATACTATTATTTTTGCCATAAAAATCCCTCCATATTTTATTATATGGAGGTTTGCACTTTTTGTTATTATTTTATTTCTTTAGCTTTCTTCTTGTGTTCAATTTAATCCATCATCAACTTCTTTAATAGCTTTTTCATATCCAGTTAATGCTGCAAATGGTGCAAATTGAGCAGCTCTTGCTTCTAATGACATTTGGGGGTGTCTTTTTGAAATATGATGTGGTAAATTTATAATATCTACATACTTATCTTTCATTTATTCTTTGTGACCTCCTATCTGTTTGTTTCTATCTATTGCAGTTGCTCCTTCTTGTAAATCCATTGCTTTTATTATTGAATTCTTGCCATATTTTTTTCTTATACCAATTATAGCATCTTGTAAATTCTTTTCCCCTTCTAGTTTTTCTTTTTGTTTATAATCTGTAAATAAATTTATTTGTTCATGAATTTTTACTAATAACTCTTCTCTTATAACATTATTGGCAGTTATATTTATTCTCCTTGCAGAAAAACTTTTTTCCATTATTTTTTCATATAATTTCATTACTTCTTTAGTAATAATTCTAATAGATGATGTTTTTGTTCCTAAATTTGCTGTTCCGATGTGCATGTTTTGGTATTTTCCTTCCATATCTATCTAACACAATTTCTCCTTCATATGAGTTTCTTATATTAGGATCTATTAAGTTTTCTGCATCAAATTCAATATTTAATACTATTTGATCTGTTACTAGCTTTTTTTCTGTTAAATCTAATGAAAGTAATTCTGTCATTTCTTTTACAATTAGTTTTGTTTTCTCATAATTATATGGGCAATGTAAAACCTGTCCTGAACTTATACTATTAGTTTCTGGCCTATATTTTTTTATACTTGCCATAGTACATGGCTCCCATCCCCAAGCATGATCTATTAATAGTTCAGCATTTATTCCAAATAAATTATATAATAATTCTTCGTTTTCTATTGAAGTTCTGGCAATATCTCCCATTGTATATATTCCATACTTTTCTAACCTTTTGCTATACCCTTTTCCAACTCTCCAAAAATCTGTTATTGGTTTATGGTTCCATAATAATTTTCTATAGGTTATTTCATCAAGCCCTGCAATTCTAACTCCATTTTCATTCGGTTTAGCTTTTTTAGCTACAATATCCATTGCTATTTTACAAAGATAAAGATTTGTTCCTATGCCTGCAGTTGCTGTTATACCAGTATTTTCAAAAACATCTTGAATCACTCTTGTTGTAAGTTCTCTTGCTGACATATTATAAATTTTTAAGTATGGTGTAATATCTATAAATACTTCATCTATGGAATAAACATATATATCATCTGGTGAAAACCATTTTAAATATATTTTATAAATATTTGTACTGTATTTTATATAATAGGCCATTCTTGGTGGTGCAACTATATAGCTTAACTCTAAATCACTATTCTTTTTTAGTGCTATATCGTCATAAGATGAACCAGTAAATGTTTGATTTGGAGCTCTTTTCTTTCTTTCTATATTAACTTCTCTAACTTTTTGAATCACCTCAAAAAGTCTTACTCTACCTGGTATTCCATATGATTTAAGTGCTGGACTTACTGCAAGACAAATCGTTTTTTCAGTTCTGGTACTGTCTGCCACAACTAAGTTTGTTGTAATTGGGTTAAGTCCGCGCTCTTTGCACTCTACAGAAGCATAAAAACTTTTTAAATCTATAGCTATATAAATATGTTTTAATTCATTTTCCACGTCTACCACTTCCACACAGTTATTATAATTCTATTATAACATTAAATTAATATTTTGTAAACATTTGTTTGTATTTTGGGGTTTTAAAATAGATATTTCTTTTGAAATATCTATTTATCTCCTTTATATTTGTGTTGCTTTTACTATTACTCTTTGGTCTCCATAGTCTGTACAAGTTATTAATGTTACTTCTTTTTTGCCACCAGTATTTTGGTCTCTACATGTTGAATCATCTGGGTTTACAATATAACTAGTATACACTTCATACATAAGGGTTCTTCCCGTTAAGTCTGTTATTTCTATAACATCACCAATTTCTAAGTCTGGAACTTTGCTAAAAAATTTTGAGTTTCTATAATTGTGACCAACTATACAAAAGTTTCCTACTTCATTTATTTCTGGTCCCCAGAATTTCGTTGGTGAGATATCTATTAAATCATCTACTAATTCTCCTTCTCTTGCTATAAGTATTGGATAATTAACATTTATTTTTGGTATTTCTACAACACCAATTGCACTGTATTCCACTCCTCCATATTGTATTACCGCTCTTGGAGCTTCTTTTTGCTTTACAGTTTTTATTGATTGTGTTTTTGGTGTAATAATAGTTGGATTATCCGTTAAATTTATAACTAATTCTTGAATTTCATCTTCTGTTATACTATTTTCTTTTTCTTCATATTCAAAATTTATACTTGCTAAAATACCCTTTGATACTTCTTCATTTTTATTTCTATCATATTCTGCATATATGTAATAAGAGAATAAAACACATACTAAGAAAATAGATAAAAAGAATTGTATTTTATAATAGCTTTTCTTTTTTCTATATTCTGGCGTTATATATAATTTTTCAGTTACAAGAATTTGATTCATATTATTCTCCTTATTATATATCTTTATTATAATATATTTTTAATCTTTTTTAAAGAGGTTTTATCTAATTTTTATTTTATTTTTTTATATAAAGTTTTATTTTACACATATAGCGTATTTTATTGCTTTTTATATTGTAAATAACTACTTGTTTTGATATAATATAATATGTGTTTAAAGGAGGTGTTTTTATGCTCAAGAATTCTAAAAAGATTAGTAAAAGTAATAATATTGATAATTACAAAATTGACTTAGATAAAGAAATTGTAATTGGGCTAAAAAAACCTACCTCAAAAGTTAAAAAAGTTAATAAAAAGAAAAAAAGAAAATACAAAAATAAAAAAGAAGAAGAAAAAGCTATAAAAAAAAGAAACTTTATTCTTAAAATTACAAAATGGGTAATACTTTTAGGCTTGCTAATTGGAACTAGTATATATATAATTTTGTCTCCTCTTTTTAATATTACTGAAATAAATGTAAGTGGTAACTCTAAATTAACATCTCAAGATATAATTAATTTATCTCAAATAGAGACTGGAATAAATACTTTTAAAATTAGTTTAAGAAAAGTAACAGAATCATTGAAACAAGAACCTTACATAGAAAGTGTTAATATCGAAAGGAAACTACCAAACACAATAAATATTAGTGTAAAAGAAAGAGTTCCAACTTATATGCTAGAATTCGCTAATGGATTTGTATATATGAATAATCAAGGCTATATGCTAGAAATTTCTGAAACAGCTTTAGAAGTGCCAATAATAGTTGGATTTGAAACACCTGTTGAAAACATTTCACCTGGTAGTAGATTAATAATAGAAGATTTAGAAAAACTAGAGACCGTGTTAAAAATTGTTGAGTCTGCCAAAAGTAATGATGTATATAATTTAATTACTTCAATTGATATTAGTGATGGAAATAATTTTATTTTATATTTGAATAATGAAGGCCATACTGTTGAATTTGGAGATGGTTCAAATATTAATACTAAAATATTATATATGAAAGATATTAACATAAGAGAAAGTGGAAATAGTGGTACTATAATTTTATATTCAGATCCTGTAAGATTTAGGGCTGATATATAGTTTTTTTAATTTTTTATATATAAAGGATGATTAGATGAAAAAAAGAAAAGTTGAAATTATTTTAGGTATTGTTTGTGCAGTTCTTACATTTGCCATATGTGTACAATTTAAAACAATTGATGCAGCTAATTCTGCCGTTCCTCAAACTTTCACAGAAAACAAATTAAGAGATGAAGTTCTTAAATGGAAAGAAAAGTATGATAATGCTTATAGCAAATTAACAAAGGCAGAAGAAATTCTTGATCAAGAAAGGAAAAAAGAAGCTGAAGAAAATACAGAATCTAGTAATATTGAAGCACAACTAACTTTAGTTAATAAATTACTTGGATTAACTGAATTAAAGGGAAAAGGAATTATAATTACATTATCAGATAATACCAATGTTCCTGAAAATGCTTTGAATTTATCTGCCTATCTAGTTCATGATGGTGATATAATTGAAACAATAAATGAACTTAAAAATGCAGGTGCTGAAGCAATTTCCATTAATGGCTTAAGAATTGTTGATAGTAGTGGAATAATGTGTGATGGAAATGTTATTAGGATAAATGGTGAAAAAATTGGTGCTCCATATATAATAAAAGCAATCGGTTCACCTGAATGGCTTGAAAGCTCTCTTGGAAGAATTGGAGGATATCTAGATCAGATAAGTTCAAATGGAAATGGTGTTTTAGTTAAAATAGAAAAATCTAATGATATTACAATTCCCAAATATAATGGTGTATATAATTTTGAATATGCAAAAAATGTTGAATAAGAAAGGATTTAAATTATGTCTAAAGGTAAATTAGTAATGTCTATAACTATAGGATTAATGGCTACTGTTTTAATTGCAGTTATATTTATACAATTTAGAACTGTTGAAGAAGTTGATGTAACTTCTATTGAAACAATGAGAGAAGAAGAATTGCGAACTGAACTTTCAACATGGAAAACTAGGTATGAAGAAGTTGAAAAGAAATTAACTGAAACACTTGCAACAATTGATGAATACAATCAAAGAGAATTAAGTGAACAAGAAAAAGTAGAGCTAATGGAAACCGAATTAGCTCAAGCAAATATGTACCTTGGCAAAACAGATGTAGTAGGGCCTCGGTATAGTTGTTACATTAAGAGATAATGAATATAAAGATATTGAATATAGTGATCTTTTGATTTTAGTAAACGAACTTCGTTTAGCAGGTGCTGAAGCAATTTCTATTAATGATGAAAGAGTTGTTACAAGATCTGACTTAAGAGCTGTTAGTGGAAACTTAATTTTGTTAAATCAAAAAAGACTTTCTTCTCCATATATAGTAAAAGCAATTGGTAATCAACAATATCTAGAAAGTGGTCTTACTCAAAAAGAATATGGGTATATAGATAGAATTATAAAAGCATATGAAAAAACTGCTACTGTAGAAAGAAGTGATAATATAACAATTCTAAAATATGAAGGAGAAATGAATTTTAAATATGCATATGGTGAAGAAACATCTTCTTCTGAAAATGAAAATTCTTAATAAATTAATTTAGGAGGTTTTTAAATGGTTTTTTTAATAATATTTGTAGGTTGTATTTTAGGTCTTTTAGTTCGGAATAAATGCTCCGATGATTCCATATACATATTCTAGGTATTTGGCAATTGCAATTATTGCTGCATTGGATTCCATTTTTGGTGGTATTTCTGCAGTAATAAAAAAGAATTTCGATTTAAAAGTCTTTGTTACTGGCTTTTTCGGAAATGCAATTTTATCTATTTTGCTTACATTACTTGGTGAAAAATTAAATGTAGATATATATCTTGCTGCTATTATTGTTTTCGTTGGTAGAATGTTTACTAATTTATCTATAATTCGTAGATATTACCTAGAAAAATGGACTAGCAAAAAAGAAAGTAAGAAATCTGAAAATTAAATTTATTTTAAAAAAAGTTGACAATTAAAATTGCCAACTTTTTTTCTTTATACATCTATTTCAACTGCAAATGCTCTTATAGCTTGCTCATCTGTTTCTGCCCCTGTATAATTTTCAAATATTCTTATTGAATTAAATATTAATTTTTTATCTCCTTGTGGTTCGTCAAAAAATTTTGTAAATGTTAATCCAATACTCATTTCACCACCTGGATTTACGATTATTGGTAAGATTCTAGATTTGTTATCTCTTGTTTCATCCCCAATATCTAACACAATTTCTCCAGATGTTTTATAATTTGAAATTACAGCTACATTATCTCCTCTATTTGAAACTTTTACATAATATACTTCTGTATCATATGTTATTATTCTTTTTTCTACAGTTATTTTAATATCATTATCTTCATATGTTTCATTTAAAGTTTCTTTTCCTATAAATGATCCTATTCCTAAACTTAAGTTACCATCATCATTATATACTGAAACTAACTCTTCTTGATATGTAAAATCTTCTTGCCCTGTCATTCCTGTTGCTAATATATCATCAAATCTTCTAATTCTATATACATATATATTCCCTACATTTGAATAATTTTGTATACTATATGCTTTTTTAGTATCGAATTTAGTATCTACATATTGTTTAAATGTTTCTATATCTGGAAAAAATTCTTCTTTGCAAGTTTCATCAATTAGTTTATATGCTTCTTCATAATTTTTCTGGTTACAATATTCCATATATTTGTTTAGAATTTCTTCAAATGGGTCTTGCAATTTCTCTGGTACTTCTGTACCTGTTTCCATTACAGATTCATGTGGTTTATATGATGTTTTTATTTCTGGTTGTTCTTCTAAATTGCCTATATAATTATTTATAAAAATAATTATAAGCCACACTATAAACAATAGTATTATCTTGCTTTTATGTTTTTTTATAAAATTGCTAAATTTTATTTTTATATCTGTTAACATTAGCTCACCTCTTTTAAATTACTTCAAAAGATAAAACGAAGTCATTTATACCATTTTCATATATTACAAATCTTTGACTAAAATTTTCTTTGTCATCACTATCACTTAAAATTGTTAAATTTAAAATGAAGTAATTACCTTGTCTTTCTATACTATTTTGGTTATATGTTATATATATTGGATATTTTTCCTCTATATATTTTTCAAACTCTTCTAATGTTTTAAAATAGTTTTGTTTGAATTCTAGATAAAGTAAATCATATGCTTTTGGGTAATCATCTTTTTCTATATATGAAAAATATGTTGCCAAATAATGTCTTATTCTGTCTCCTTCTGTCATAGTATAAATATCTATTTGTTCTTCTATAACTTCTTTATTTTCATTTTCTATGTTCATATTTTCTTCTACATTGTTTTGAGTGTTATCTTTTTTAGAAAACTTTGAAATTCCAACTATTATATTTATAATTGTTAAAAGTGATAAAAAACTTATTAATAATATCATTTTTATTTTTTCTTGCATATAGTTTTTACTCCCTCCTATAATGCTTTTCTATATTTCTTCAAATATAAATGGCTCTTTTTCACTACTGTAATTTGCATACTGCACTCTGAAATCTTTATAAGAATTATCTGTAAAATATACTCTTAAAGTAAATGAATCATATTCTTCTCCCTTTTCATATGAGCCTTGTATAGCTTCACTTCTACTATATTCTTTTCCAATGTTTTTTGCATTCTCATTTACTGCTTCTGCTAATTTTATTCTTAAATTTATTATTAAAAGCTCCCCTGAATAATTTGAAGTTAGTTCTTCCATATTATCAAATGTTAGAATTTCATTTGATGTTGCAGAATTATTTATAATTTCATTACTATAGTTTTTTTCTTCTTTATTAACATTTTCATTTTCTGTACTATCAGTAGTTTTAGGATTATATATTAATAATACTATAAGTATAATTATATTTATAATTATGGCAATTCCTATTATTAATTTTGTTTTTTTCACTCCATCACCACCTCTTGAAAATTATTTTCATTTTTATCATCTTTTTCTATGTGCTTCATGAAATCCGAGAAATTTTCATAAGTATTATATGGTTTATATTGTCCGTAGAAGAAGTGTCCACCTATTCTCATTATAATATTATTATCAAACCAGCCAGCTTCTCTCCATCTTTTTTCAGTTTCGCTCATATATTCTTGCCTATCTTCATTTTCCATAGATGTATCTGCACTATGGAAATATAATGCACCATATCCTGCTACTTGTCTTGGTTTACTATTATCATATCTTACTAAGCTTATTGTTGGATCATATCCTGCAAGAGCATCTGCGACAGCATTTTTAACACTTGATGGTACCTCTCCTTCATATGGTGATGCAAATTGATTTTCTGATGTTAGTATTTGTGTTAATGTCAATCTACCTCCTTCTCTTTCATATCTATTTAAAACAACTGCTGCAACAGCAACCTGCCCTTCATACGGTTCTCCTCTTGCCTCTGCTGCAACAACTCTTTCTAACAAATCTATTTCATCTGTTGTAGCTTCTACTGAATTTCCTATTAGGCTTGGATCTAATCTATTATTTCTTAATCCTTGTGAAGAATAAACAGATTCTGTTTCTCCTCCTTCTAGATCTGGATCCCATTCATTAAACATTTCTTTTAAATATCTTAAGCAAAGAGCTGCATCTTCGCCTTTTGTTGATTCTAACATAGAAAAAGCATTTAATTTTAAGTCTTCTGGTGATATTGCTTGTCTTGTTGCTGGCTCTATTTCTGTTTCCATTTCTTGATATTTAGCTTTTATTTCGTTTTGTTTTTCCACATTGTTATTTTCTATTGCTTTTGCAAGCTCAATTGCATCTTTTGTATATTCTGAACCATCATATATATAATAACCTTCTCCACCATATTCAATTAATTGTTCTCCTTCTTCTAAAGGTATTTCAGCAGTAGTGTCTGTTATATATGTTTCTTCTCCTGTTGCTGATATTTTCTTTCTTAATCCTGATTTTAATAAATCTCTAAAATGTTTTGAATTATCTCTTTTTTCTGGGTCTTCCATTTGAACTAATGTTCTTTCTGTAAATGTTACATTTGCCGTATATCCATCTAAAAGTTCATTATTTCCAGTATAGTTTAAATCTTCTAATGTTATTTGGCCTCCTTCTACCATTGCATATGTTGATAGTTCTATTACTTGACCATCCCTTATATAATTTTCGAAATATAGGTTTTGGTACCAGTGATTTTCTACAGCTGCTATATATGGTATATATAATTTTCCTCCACTCTCATTAGTTTGAACGTCAACAATTGCATTATATAAGTTTAATGGATCTCGTAATTCTGGATAAAAATCTGTTAAGACGAGGGTAGTGGCTGAAACGCTAGTAGTTTGAACAGGTGAATTACTTTGTATGTTTCTAAGCACATCTCCCACAAGCCTGTAATTGTTGTTATTCATGTATTCTATAATTTCATCTAGTTCTTCTAATTCTTCTAATTCTTGAGCTACACCTACTACCTTCAGTATTTCGTTAATAATCTCTATTTTTATCTCTTCAAATGTCTCATCATTTGGTCCAACAAGTTCTATTTGTGCTTTTGTTTCAAAAAATTTTATATATACTTTAGTATCTATTTCATAATCTGTTGCAACTCTATATACAAATTCTGGTGCCATTGTTGCTGTATGTAAGCTCATAAAAAATTCTAATGGTCTACTATAATTTCCTGCCCAGCCTTCCATATGAAAATCATAAATGGCTCTATCAATCCCAAAGTTTTGCAAAAATCTAGTCAACCAATTTTCTGAATCGCTTACTTCTGTTCTTAATACATATGTAGATTTTTCTGGGTCTGATTCATCTGTTATTTTTTCTATTGTTACTTTTGCATCACTTGGCTGATCTATTAAAACTATCATTCCAGAACCAACATCTTGAATTTGATAATAAATTTCCTGAAGTTCTTCAGCTGAAAAATTAAAATTTACTCCAAATGTTCTTTCTACATTATTTATAGCTGAATTTATATATACGGTATTTATTTGTCCGCCCATATATAAGTAAGTTATTCTTAACAACTTCATATATCTCGTCATATCCATTATCTATTTTACCTGTTCTCATTAGAATTTGTGTTAATCTATCAGAGGAATATTCTAAATTCAAATTCTGATTTTGAATCATATATGATCTATTTTCTGCAGCAATATATGCTCTTAAGTTTGTACTTTCTACATTTTCTATTTCACCTTTTTCTGCATATGTTATAGTTCCTCCTTCTGTTTGTTCCGCTGTACTTTTTATTTCATTTAAATCTTGTCCTGTTACATCTTCCTGATTTTTTCTAGTTACTTTTTCAGCAAATCCATGTTTTTCTAAATCATACCCATTTTCCTCCAAATATTGTCCTATACTTATTAGCTCTTCTTGTGTTATTTTGGATTCTGCTGGATCTTCTATACCTCTTGTTAACCAACTTCTTACCCATGAAACAACTCTATCTCTTATAGCACCTGGCATACTTGTTATAAATGTATATAAGCCTATAAATAACATTATTATGACAATAAATAAAATTATCCAAAGAATTACATGTCCTATAGGTGTTGCAAATAAGAACTTTACTTTTCTAACTATTCCAACAGAACTTTTAGAAGCTTTTTTAACTTTATCACTTTTATTTTGTTTGTTCTTTCCTTCTTCTTCTTCCAAACTAACCCTTCTTTCTATTCTATTTCTTTTTTGATTTTTGTATATAATTTAATTCATCAATTACTGCTTTATCTGCGTCCTTTATTCCTATTGCCGTATATGTGTTTCTTAGACCTTGTGCATATATTGCATATTCTCTTGCATCATCATCTTGTATTTTGCTTGTATCATCTACGTTTAATAAATATTTTGTATTAAATCTTAAGTCTTCATCTGTTAAACTTGGATTTTTTGCAAGCATAGCAATTTTATATTTTTCATATGCATTTTCATATATTTCTTCATTTCTTTGAACTTGTTTTCTCTCTCTAAATGCTCCTAGTTTATCTAGACTACCTTTTGATATCATACCACCTGCTGTTGCACCACCAACTATTCCAGAAAGACTTCCTTGAGATGCTCCCATTGCTGCTCCAAACATTGCCGCTCCAATATTTAATGTGTTATTCTTATAGAATTGCAATACTTGTCCAGCAAATTTTGCGCCTCTGCTAGGAGCATTATTCTGACTACTAGCATTTGCAGCTGTATTTCCTGAATTTTGACTATTTCCTGTACCTCCAGTACTTGTACTAGTTTGTGTTTGACTACTACTTCCAGCAGTTGTTTGTGCATTTGTGGTATTTGGTTGGTTCTGCACTTGTGGCATCATTGCTTTTAATGCAGCTGGTGGCACATTATTTGTTCTTCCGCCAGATTGTTGCTTCTTTCCGGCAAAATTAGATAAAGTACTTAATCCTGCTCCTAAAGCTATTGCTGAACCTAAACCGCTTCCTAATGTACTTGCTTCTTCAAATCCAAATATTTTTCTTAAAATATCCTCTGCTTTAAATAAGAATGCTATTAAAATAATTGCAAAAACTGCACTTCCTAGTGACTCTGCTCCTATTGATTCTAATCCATCTACATTCATCAAATTTATTGCTGTTGTTGCAAATATTAAGTATATAATACAATGGAATGGTTGTATTAAAACATTATATATAAATTCTTTAAGCCATGTGTTTAGTGCTTGTGACCTACCATCTCCAACTTTATCTATTGCATATGTAACAGTTATTAATGGTGATATTACAATTAAAAATGATATTGTTATCATACGTTTTATATAAATAATTAAAAAGGCAAAATTTATTCCTATTAGCAATGCATATACAATTGCTGAGCCAAAACCAACAGTTAGGCTAGGCCAAAAACTTGCACCTAAAAGTGCATTCATTTGTCCACTAATATCTACTTCTTGTGGTTCTAGTACTGAAACTATGTTGTTATTTATTGTAATAGTTATAACTATTATAAATTGTAGCACGAAAATTAGTAAAACACCTACTACCCAGTTTAAAAACATTTTTTTATATTTTGCTTGATTTTCTGCTAATGAAGAAATAGCCATTCTTATTCCTATATATATTAAAACACAAAGTGAAATTATAATACTTAAATTTCTTAATACATAAAACCAATCTACTATTGAAGTTCTAAGTGTTTTTATTGCCTCAGTATCATTTCCATTAACATTAAATACATCTATATCTAATAAAGGCACTTTATTAAATAAAATCATATCAGGTGTTAAAAGGGTAAAACGATCAACTTCTATATCTCCACCAAGGTTTGCAACTCCTGTTGCTATACTATTTGCAAGTATGGCGATAATAATAAATACAAGTTTAATAGGATACAAAATAAGTCCAAATATTCCATCTACTGCAACCCCTAATACATCTAATAGTACATTACTACCTTCATTATTTATTCCTTCAAAGTTTTCAGAAGTTGTTGTAGATTCAACATTTCTATCATCATCTATTGTAATATTTCCATTCTCATCTAAAACTAACTCTTCTTCTTCTAGAAGCTTTTTCATATCCTCTTCGTTGTTAGGATCCATAGTTGAATATGAATAAGCGATTTGTCCCCTAAGAACTTCTAACTGATTTTTAAAATCGTAGACATCATATTGAATTTCATTATTTCTCATCTTTTCTGCAAATTCTTGACCAAACATATATGTCCATAAATCTACTGTTCCATCATTATTAAGTGCATCTTGACCAAACATGTTAGAAAACTCTTCAGGAATGGTATATGATTCCATATTTCCAATCATAGATTTCATATCAATGAAATTAAATGTACCTTCAAAATTATTACTATCCCCTAAAGCTTCCAATAATAATCTACGTTCATTTAAAATATTTTCTATTCCCATTTGTATACTTCTAGCAACATAAGGATCTGCATACCCATTATCATAAAGTTGAGCAGTTAGGTTTTTATATGTATTTATCTCTGTATAAGTTGCATTTAGAAAAGCTTGTAACACTTCATTTTTCTGTGTTTCTTGACCAGAATTCACTTCATTTGTAGCCTCTACACATATTGGTTGCAGAAGATTAAATATCATTATAATTATTAAAATAATAGAAATTTTTTTGAACTTCATTAATTTCTCCATTCCTTTCTATACTTAACTAGATTATTGTTGTTCCTGAGCTTCCACTTTTTTCTATCCACTTAACATATTCCATTACTTCTTTTTCACTATTTTCTATTCCTGCATCTTTAAATTTGTCTCTTAAACTATAAACAGATTTTGCATATGGTTTATATTCATCTTTTACCTTTTTAATATCATCTGCCTTTAATATACTTGATGTTATACTTTGCATAGTTTTGTCATCCAAACTTGGATTTTTTGTTTTTAATTTTTCATATTCTGATCTTGTTTTATCTTTTTTATCTTTAACTTCTCTTACTGTTTTAGAACCACTAAAACTTTCTTCAATTTTTTCTCCTGCTGTATATCCCGCATATCCAGCAGCCAATGATGTTGATGCATCACCACTTGCTGCACCTAAAGTTGCAGATGTAATTGCTCCAATAACTTTAGGATTTGCATATATATCAACGGCTTTTCTTCCTATTTTCTTTGCTATTTTTGTTCCTTTTGATTCTGGTGCTGTATTTTCCTTTAATTTTAATTTGTTTTTTTCTGCCATATGTTTTCCTACAGCACCTGTAGCTTTTCCTGTTATATTTTGAGCTAATTTATATCCAGCCATTACTCCTGCCATTGATTTTACTGCTGTGCCTAATGAAGAAGCTCTTGAAAATCCAAATATGCTTCTTACTATATTTTCTGCTTTAAATAAGAACATCATCATCATTATTGCTATTACAAATTTTGCAAGTCCTGCTGAAGCATCTTGTAATAATTCATATACACCTGAAACTAAAGATAGATAAATTATACAATGAAATGGTTGTATTAAAACATTATATATAAATTCTTTAAGCCATGTGTCTAATGCCTGTGCTTTTCCATCATTTGCTTTATCTATTGCATATGTAACTGTTATTAGTGGTGCAATAACTATTAAAAATGATATTGTTATCATACGTTTTATGTACATTATTAGAAACGCAAATGTCATTCCCACAAACATTAAATAAATTGCTGCTGTTGCAAAACTTGTTAAAAATCCATCTGAAAACACCTTAAATGAATCTCCAAGAAGTTTTCCAAGCATATTTTCTGCTCCACTACTTCTTTGTACATCTGCAAGAACACTAACAAGTGCATTATTTAATGTTATAACACCTATAATTATATAGTGTAATGCAAAAATTAGTATTATTCCAACACACCAGTCTTTTAGTAATTTTTTATATTTTGCTTTTGGTTCTGCCATAGATGCCATTGCCATTCTTATTCCTATATATATTAGAACACAAAGTGCAATTATAATACTTAAATTTCTTAATACATAATACCAATTTGCAATATTACTTCTTAATTCACTTAATACATTATTTTCAACATCTTTGTTAAATATATCTATACTTGTTAATGGAATTTCATTAAATAATAATTTATCAATTGTAAGTACTCCATCATAATTTCCACCTAAATTTGAAACACCTGTTGCAACTGCGGTTAAAATAAGTCCTGGCAGAATAAATATAACCACCTTAAGTGGGTATGTAAGCAAAGAAAGCACAGGGTCAACAACTAATCCAATTGTATCTAAAATATTTAATGTTCTCATTTGTGATAATTCTTCTGATGATATATTATATGGTATTAGAAGATTATCTAAGTGTGCTGTTAATCCCTCAATTTCATCTTCTGTAAAATCTGATTCATAATTATCTCCCAAATATTCTGATAATTGATCTGCTCTTTTTGCTATTAATAATTCATACATTCTTGAATTTGTAATTTCTTGACCATTTTCTCTTTTTATCTCTTGTATTTTTTTATTAAATCCATCATCAATTTCTTGTATTGCATTTTCATATTTATTATTTTTTACATTTTCAATTTCAGTTTCTATGTCTATATTAGCATACTCTGATGATATACTTGAAATAAGGTCAGAATTATTTAAAATTTCATCTTGAGTAAAATAATTACTTAAACCTATCCTATTGTTCATCCAATCTAGTACAGCTTCATCTGTTAATTGGGTTTTAGCATTTTGTATGAAATTATTAACCTGTTCCATGTTTGTAATTCCCAAGCTTCTTGTATCAACGCCGAGCATTTCCCCTAATATCTCCATTGTTGCTAATGCCATTTTATTTTCTTCAGTAAAACTGTTTGCATTTGAATAATAGTTTAACTTTTCAGAAATGCAAGCTTCAAATTCTTGTCTTATTAATTGTTCTATTTTTTTACTAACAGTTTCTTCTGTGTCATTTCCTAATCCCCTTAATAATTCTTCTAATTTTCCTTGAATTATTTGTGTTGCTTCTTCATCATTTAAATATGCATTTTCATCAATATTATAATCTCTAACTTCGCCTCCCATTAGCTCTTTTAGTTTTGATGTTGACATATTCTCTTTTTCAACATCTGTTAATTTTCTATTGAATTCCTCTTCAACAACTTCTAGTAATTCTTTGTAATATATTTCAGCGACCAAATTTATTTTATTATCACTATTATAATTATTTATATAATAATTAGTTTTGTTCTTTATTTCAGATATTATAGCCTCTTTTTTTTCATTTATTTCCTCTTCAGTCATTGTTTGATTAAAAACAGTATTATTTAGTTGTGATTCAGCCCATGAATCTAAATCACCATACATTGCAATATCTTCTTCTAAAAGTTCTATTGTTATTTCATTAATTTGATCTATATCCGTATATCCTGAAATGGTTTTTAAATTTGTAATATGTGATGCTAAATATCTTTCTACTATCTCTTGTGCAATAGGCGAAACAGCATCGTTTGAACTTATGATTCTTATTTCATCTGTTGCTATTGAATTTAGGGTAGGAAAAGCAAATGAAAATAGTAACACAATTATTATCATTATAGATATTTTTTTATTCATTTTACTCCTCCTATCTTTTAATTTTTTATTGTATATAATCAACCTTTTTTCTTAATTTCATTGTTTCTATTATTTCATCTACTAAATTTTCAGGTTTTGCATATACAGCCTGTCCTGTTTTTTCTTTTGATTGTTCATTTATTCTTGCTAATTTCTCATATGCTCTTAATACTCCATCAAATTCTGGCTGTGTTTCAATGTTTTTGTTTAATACTTCATTTCTTTTATCTTTTATTGTTCCTTTAAATAATTCTATAACTTGTTGTTGCTTTAAAGATTCTTTTTTTCGTTCTACGGTTCCTCCTATTATGTTTTTTATCTCAGTTCTTGCTTGTTCTGGAGTAATATTTTCATTTTGCAAAATGTTTCTTACCTGATTTACCTCTCTCCTGCTTAGCTCTACTTTTGGTATATAATCTGGCATATTATTTATGTTTTCTTGATTTGCTATACTTTCTGTTCTTGATTTAAATCTATTTCTGTCTATAGAATTATAAGCACCTTCTCTTGCCTGGGCATCAAACATTTGCCTTATTTCTTCAAGTCCTTTTTCGCCTCTTTGTTCACTGTCTTCATTATTTTCAGTTTGATTTTGTGAATATCTATTTCTATCTATTAAATTGTATGAACCTTGTCTACTTGTTCTTTGTACATTTTCTTGTGAATTTTCTTGAACATTTCCTCTTAAATTTTCATATGTATTATTATCTGATCTTGACTCTGTATTTCCTGTGTTATCATTTTGTTCAGCATTTTTTTCTCTTAAACTAGAATATTGACCATAATCTGATTCAAGCACTTGTTCAATTTTCTTTTTTAATGTTCTTTCAATTTCTCTTAATTGAGATCTGCTAAATTCATTTTCTGGTATTTTTATTTGATTTCTAGTTAAGTCATCATAAATTAAGTTAGTATCATGTGAAGATGTAAGTCTATCTCTTCTACGTTCCCTATATGCCCTTATACTTTCTTCTATCCTACTTTGTACATATGCACTTTCTGTAAATTCTCTTAAATCTCTTGTAAATTCTTCCTTTGGCATTTTTCTATTATCTACATTATTCTGTTCTGCTGCATATGCAATTGCACTTGCTGTAAGCATTTCATCTATCTGATTATCAACTTTTCCTCCATCTGCCTTTAAATCTGATTTTGAATTTATTTCTAATACAATATTACCTATATCTTCATACTCAATAGAAGTTTTTCCTGTTCTTGCCATATATTCTGATATTGCATCATCAATATCTTTATCTGGTATTGTTGCCATTGCTTGTTTAAATAATGAATCTAACTGTTCTCTTTTTAGTTTTATTATTTCTTCATGTGCCGTATTTTCTGGATTTTCAAAGATTACACTTCCATTATTAGATAATTTCTGAAATTCATTTACTAAATCTATTTCTGCACTTCTTGCTTGTTTATAGAAATCCATTTTTGTTTTGTATTCTTTGTGTAATCTATCTTTTATTACATTAGATTTTGCCATATGTCTCATCATTATTATGCTTAATCCACCTGATGCTACACTTGCAACAAATCTTCCTTTTTTCTTTTGCTTTGCATAACCTGGTATTGTCTTTTTTGCTCTGTTTGCAATTCCTAATTGATTCATTCCTCTTAATGCAAGTGTTGCTGCTGCTTTTGGACTTATTATAGTCATAGGAACTGACATCATCATTTGTGCTGCTCCACTAGCAAGATTTTTTCCAAATTGTAATTGGTTTCTAAGATACTCTCTTCTTTCCTGTTTGTTTTTCTGTTTTTCTCTATTTATCCTTGCATCAATATTACTTATTGGGCTTGTAAGTACATTAACTGCTCCTGCTTCCCTAAAATCATAATCTCCTGATGTATTATGATTTCCACTATCTGTAGCATAATTTTCATCATCTGTACCATAGTAATCTCTATATCTTCTATTTCCTAGGCCACTTATGGCTCCAGCTGCTTTTCTAGCTCCTCTAACTGCAAGGCTACCAGCTCCTATTACAGCCATTTTTTCTAGTCTGATTTGTGTTTTTAATAATCCATATACTCCTGCTACACCAGCAATTAATGATGTTGCATCATCAAGAACATATTTTAATGTTCCTGCATTATTAAACTTGAACATTTTTTGCAATAATTTGTCTACATTTGTCATAAATCCCAATACTATAAATGCAAGTATTGCTCCAAATATGCCATCTGCACCTGTAACTAAATCAAATGCTATTGTAACAAATAATGTATATACTAATGCATGTACAGATTGAATTAATACATTAAATGAATAGTCTGTTGCCCATCTTTTTAATGATGGGGATTTGTTTTCTTTTATTTTATCTATTGCATAACTTATTCCTACAATTGGAGATAGAATACATAATATACTTGTTGCAAAAAAACGTTTCATATATATAAACGCAAATTTTACTAAATAATATACCAAGAACATATATATAATTGTTCCTTGCCATCCTGAGCTAAGTGGAATTTCATATGCCATTACTCTAAATAATTCATGCATACTTTCTTCTTGGCTTACATTTTGGCTGAATATATCAATTAAAGTTTGGTTAACTGTAACAACAGCTATCATAAAGTAATGTATGAAAAATGTTATTAAAAAACCTACTACCCAAGCTATACACATTTGTTTATATTTTGCTTTTTGTTCTCCTATTGAAGATAAAGCCATTCTTATTCCTAAATATATTAATGTAATAAGTAATCCTATAATACATAAATATCTTAATGCATAATACCAATTTGCAATATTTTCTCTTATAACATTTATTGTGTCATTGTCATTTGATGTAACTTCTCCTTCATATAAGGATCCTTCCACAGATTCTGTACTGTTTGGCAAATAGCCTTTTTCTTCATCATTTACTTGTTCTGTTGTAATTGAACTAGATTCTGGCTGTTCTACTTTTTCTTGTCCATCTATATTAAAAATGTTTGCATCAAATAATGAAACTCTATTATATACTATACTTTCAATTGTTATGTTTCCTTCTATATCTGAATTTGTTCCAAATTCTATAATAGATGTTATCATATTTTCTATTAATGTTGTCCAGCCAATTAACTGTACTTTTAGTCCCATTAGTATAATTCCAAGTGCATAATCGAAAAAGTCTCCTATCCCATTCATTATCCATTGTAAGAAACCTTCTGTACGTCCACCAATATCCATTACTTTTGGTAAACCACTAAATTCTCCTGTATATTCCTTGAAACTATTTGTTATTTTATCTATTCCTACAATTTCCCAATTTGGGTTAAATAGCCCCTCACTTGTAACTGTAGAAGATGTAGGTGTTGTATTATCATATATTACTTCCCCTGTTTCAAAACTACTTGATGAACCATCTGGCCATACTATTGTATTTACAAAAGTAGATTCAGTAAGTTTGTCTGCATAGACATCTTTTAGTCTTAATACATATGTTGTTCTATACTTTACCTCTCCGTCCTGCACAACACGTATATTTTTAGTACTTATTGATGCAATATCAGTACTTTTTGTCCATTCATCTATACGTACACCTCTAGTTGGACTTGATGCATGTGCAAATTTCCCCTCTCCAATGTATAATCTAATGTGCCCAGAACTAGTTTCTCCTCCATCTGTAGTTGCATCTCTTGTTAGAATTAAATCTCCAGGCTCTAATATTCCTTCTGTTATTATTTTAAAATATCCACTTCCGTCCACCTGTTTCAAAATTTGAAGTACTTGGTGTTCCTATAGTTAATATTCCTCCAAATGCCTGATAATACATTGTTGATACAAAAGAACTACAATCATAATATAACTTATTGTTATATGCCTTAAGATAATATCCTCCGTTTATTTCTATAATCTATTGAATATGCTAATATTCCTTTTCTATTACCTTCATTTACAAAATTTGATGCATAACTTGCTATATGATTTTGATAAGGTTTATATGAAGGACCTTTAGAAGAATCATATGCATCTTCAAAAAAAACATATCCAGGAACAGCAGCATGAGAAAAGCTTTGTAATAAAAGCATAATTACTAAAAATAATGAAATTATTTTTAACATTTTTCTCATACCACCACTCCCTTTTTTCTAAAAATTAATTTAATATTCTGATCCAATATCTCCTTTTGCTTGTTCATAATCTGATCTACTTATTTCACTTTCAAAAACCAAGTCTTTATCTAATTCAAAATATATATACCTTGGAATTTCCTTTGTTCCATTTGCTAGTTCTTCTATTGTTATTCCATCTACTAATTCCCCATTGTAATTATTATAAATTATAATTCCATGGTTACTTGTTAAATTAAATGCTATTTGTAAGCCTTTTAAACTATATGTTAAATTTACAAAATTTTCTCCCCTGTCATATAAATCATAATCATTCCAGATGTCTGTTATTGTATTTGTAAAATTTTTAATGTTTTTTTCTTGTTGAAAAGTTTTTAATGCATTCATAATTTCTTCAGTTTCATATTCTTTTTCTATTCTATATACTGATATTCCATCACTTGCGAAAAAAACATATATGTCATTTCCTTTATATCCATATAAACCAAGATAGTCACTTTCAAAAGTAGGCTCACCTAATATTTTTATTACATCATCCTTACTTGTTCTTACATTTATATTATTTATTATGTTTTCTGTATAATTTTCTGTGAAAATTATATTATACACTTTTCTTGCTATACTTCTTATTTTAATTCCTTCATCTTCATAAATACTGTAATTGTTTTCTTCATTATCCTTTGTTCCAAAATTTACTTGTTTTGTATACCAATCTGAATTTATAAGATTAATTAAAATTGGAGATTGTATTTGCATATTTGTAATTTTTGTTCTCTTATAATTTTTTAAAGTGTTCCTAGAATTCTGGTTTCCAAAATAGTTTGAATCTCCATTTATAAACATTGCAACAAGTACTTCTGAATCTTTACTGTTTACAACATGTATTGCAATTTCTTTTTTTTCATCTATTAATTTGAAATTTTCAAAATCTAGTACTTCTGCTAATACTTGACATATATTTTTGAAATATGTTTCATTATCTACTCCATTTGTATATAAATCTTTTGCAAATTCCAAATATATTTCTAACTTAAAGTCTTCTTCGTTTAATTCCTTTTCTCTTATTAATTTACAATCAAACATTTCTAATGCTTCTTCTATTGAAGAAAAGCCTTCTGTATTCTGAATTGTATTTTCACTTTCATTATCACTATCTTTTTGCCTAAAAATAATTGCAAGCGAAATTAACAGTAGTAATATTACTATTGTTATTATAATTATTCTTTTTTTTCGCTTTTTATTTTTTAGCATATATTAATCTCCTTTTTTTCTTCTTGCAGCAGCTTCTTCTTTAGCTCTTTTTTCTCTAAATCTATCTCCTGCATCTCCTCTATCTAGTTTAGAAACATTAACTGTTTCAGACATTGAATTAATTGATTTCATTCCTCTCATTTTGAACATATCTTTTACTATTTTTTCTCCTCTTGATAATCCCATAAAGAATAATATTGCAAATATTGGAGCTACTTTTGCTATTTCACCTGCTGAATACATAAACACCATATATAACATTGCATGTAATGGTTGTATAAAAACATTTACCATAAATTCTCTCATCCATGAATTAAATGCTTGTGCTCTATTATCACCTGCTCTATCTATTGCATATGTTACAGTTATAAATGGTGCTATCATTATTAAAAATGCTGTTGTTAGTAACCTTCTTGCATATAAGAAGAAAAATTTTAATTGATAAAACACCAATATCCAATAAACAATTGATGCCACTGCTAAATTATAGTCTGTATATGTATTTACTTGTCCAAAAACTCTTTCTACAACTTGTAATTCAAATGTTTTTTGTCCATTATCTGCCATTAAATGTATTGCTTCAACTAGTTTGTCTGAAACCGTAACTGCAGCTACAATTATGTATGGTAGTAAAAAGATTATTAATAAACTTACGAACCAATCTTTAAGCATAGCTTTATATTTTGCTTTCTCTTCTGCTAATGAAGATATTGCCATTCTTATTCCAATATATATTAAAACACAAAGTGATATTATTATACTTAATAAAGATGTAATACTAAACCATTGCAATACATTTTCAGATATCATTGTATTAACACTTTTTGTTCCATTTTCTTCTACATCTGAATTAAAGAAATTTATATTAAATAAGCTTATTTCATCAAATACTAAATCTTCTATTGTAAACCATTCAAGCTTTCTTTCATCTTTATTATCTTCATCCATTGCAACTAATGACATTAAAGAGCTTGCTGCTATTGGAAATAAATTTAATAATCCACTTAAAATATTAAAACCAGATTTTTGCATTGTTTGTGTACTATCAACTGTTGAAACTACTCTATCCTTACTTGCACTGGCTTCTCCTTCTTCCCATAACTGGTTAAAAGATTCCTGACTTCCTGGCTCTAAATCAGCAGTTTCTGAATTTTGTGTATTTGAAACATCTACAGCTGTTCCAAAAGAATAATTAGGAATAATTGTATTAAATAAAAATATTATTATAAGTAATACAAGAATTGTTTTTTTCATTTAATCCACCTTTCCTAATTTTATTTTTGTATAATAAATTTAATATAGCTATTTAATTTAAAATGATTCTAATTTATTTATTTTTGTTAAGAATCTTACTAAATTAAATAGCTATATATTCTTAACATTCTTACATATTTTAATCTTTTTTCTCTTGTAATTTATTTAAGTTTGTTTCAACAAATTCAAATTCCTTTTTGGTTGGTCTTATAGATATTATTGCTGTGTCACTTCCAACTTTTAATAGTCCTTCTCCTCTATTACATGTTGTTAAGAAATAACTTTCTCCTTCACTTAATTTGAATACTTCTCTTATGTATTCAATTTCAGATTTATCTTGTGCTAAGAATAGTTTCGTATCTGATGATGTTAAAACAGCTTGAACTTCTGGTTTTTCATAGAAATCTTGGAATTTTTGTGACATAACTGCTAATGAAACATTTCTTTTTCTAGCACGCCTTGCCATTGTGTTTAAGAAATCTACAGCTTCTGGGTATGGTAAAAGCATCCATGCCTCATCTATTAATACTCTTTTCTTAGCTGCTTTTTCTCTATCTTCACTATTTTTCTTAACATATTTTTCCCAAATCCAAGATAATAATATTTGTTGTGCAAGTGGTCTTGCAAATCTTTCCTCTAAGTTTGATATATCTAAGTTTATGAAAGGTACTCCATCTAGTAATTCAAATGTTGATTGTCCATCAAAATATGCCATTTGTCCATCATATTCTCTTATGTATTGTTTCATAACTTTTGTTAGATAACTATAGTGGAATCTATAATCTGGGTTATCATTTGTTTTTGCGTTTTGTAATATTCTTTTATACCAAGAACCAATAGTAGGCATTTGTTTTTTCTTTTTACCTAAATAATTTGTTACTACTACTGTTTCTCCTCCAGATTCATATAAGCTTTCTATTGCATTTGTTATTCCAAGGCTTGCATATTCTTGTGCAACAGATTCTGCAATTATTTGTTTTGTAAGCTCATTTACTTCTGTACTTCTTGTGCTTCCTCTTGCCATTGTAAGTAAAGCTTGTGTTACGTCTTCTACTTTATTTTCTAAGTTTAATACCACTCTTTCTTTACCTGTTATTTCATCTTTTACAATTTCTGGTTCTAGATCGAATAAATTTATAATTGTATTTGAATTAGGACTTATTGTAACATTTATTCCACCTAAACTGTCTGCAACAACTCCATACTCGCCTTCAGCATCTAGTGCTAAACTTTCAATCCCCATTAATACTGAAGAACGTGATGTTAGTGTTTTTATTGTAACACCTTTACCTGCACCAGATTTACCGAATATAACCATATTATAATTTGAAAGTGTTGGGCTAAAATTATCAAATAATACTGGCAATCCTGTTTGACGGTTAAATCCAAGTGGAATTCCTTTTTCATGTCCAACTTCTGAAGTAAAAAATGGAAATACTGTTGACATTGATCTTCTATCAAATGTATGCTCTTTTTTTACTTTATTTTCGCAGTATGGCATATTTGATCTTAATGCTTCATCTTGTATTGCCCATGCTGGTTTTAATCCTACAAGTGTTTTTGACATTTCAGAACTTAATAATTCAGTATATTTGTCTAGTTCTTCTATACTATATGCAAATAATGTACAAACAACAGATGCTGAAAATAGTTTATTAAAACCTGCTGCTATTTCATCTCTTAAATCTTCTGCCTCTATTCTTTTTTGTGCAATTAATCTTTCTCTGTTTATATCTCCTCTATCTAAGGCTACTAATCTTTCAGATTCTAGCTCATTTATTGTTCTATTTAATTCTGTTTGTGAACTACTTTCACTTACTGGGGTTATAAAAACAGAAACATTTAAATCTCCAAATGTATACATTCCTCTTAAAAACTCAGGAAATGTACACATTCTTGGTAATGTAGAAACTATCATACTTCTTGCATACTTTGTTCTACTAGATATTATTTCAACATGATTAATATTGCTTACATCAATTCCTGCTGGTGCAATTAAGTCTTTTATATTACTAGCATTTTTCTTTAAAAATCCTTCTGATTTACTTTCATCTTTCACAATTATTCTGTCTGGATTATTTTTTATTTTATTTTTTCTCATACTTTTCAATCCTTTCCTTTGTTTTTGTTTAGGAATTTTATTTTGCATTAGTTTCCTTTTTCTCTTTTGCTATTTTTTCTTTTTTTGCTTTAGATTTTTTTACAACCTCTTCTTTTGTTCCTTTATATAGTTCTGGTTCCATTTGGTCTTTATAATGTTCAACTATGTCTAATGCTCTTTCTTCAACCATTTTTGCTTTTTGTTCTTCACTTATTTTATTCTTATTTTTGTTTGCATCTATAATACTTTGTGTTGCAAGTTCTATTGCCTCTTGGTCTATTTGTTCATCTAGTTGTTCTTGTTGCTTTTCTAAATAATCTTTTCCTGTACTATATAATGCATCATATTGTGAATCTAAAACTTTTGATAGTGAAAGCACTTCTGAATCGTCCCTATTGTATGCTACATATAACAATTCAGTTAGTTCTTCTGAATTTAAAACCTTACCTGTTACTTCTGATGTTGCCAAAGAACGTATTGCTGATTGACATCTTGTGTATAATTCTGAGAAACACATATTGTCTATTTCATCTTTTGAATATGTACTTGTTGAACCAAGTTCAGATGCGAAATATGAAATTACCACATATGTTTTTTGTTGTAATACATTTCTATTTGAACTTAATTTTCCAATATATTCTGTTATGTCTAGTCCATATTCTAAAACATTTTGTTTTTTTCTTGCCTGATATTCCATTGTTTTTCTTAGTTCTTCATTTCCCTTTACTCTTGCATCTTCTGCTCTTATTTTTAATTGTTCTATTTCTGTTTCTATTTGTTTTACTTTATTTTTATATTCTTCAACAATATCTCTTAAATTTAAGCTTCTTGTTTGTATATATAATTGTATTGGAAATCTTAGAGTATTTAAAAATTGAACAAATCCTTCTTCTACTGCAATTTTTTCTTGTTCAGACATTAGATCATAATTTACACCTTGGCATTGTATTACCATTACATATTGAGTTCTATTTTTTCTTATTATCATATTGTCTTTTACTTCATCAAACTCCATAAAATCATATATAGATTCTTTTGGTAATAAATTATTTGGATTTTTGTATTTATCGTTTGGGTCACCTTTTTCTTTTATTTCATCTTCTTCTATTTTCTTTTTCTCTTTTCTTTTTATTAAAAGAAGTATTCCTGCTAATACAACAATTATTACAACTAATAAAATCGCTATTATCCCTAAAATATTAACTAAGTCTTCCATTATTTTTCCTCCTTTGTATATACATATATTTTTCTATTTTTTTTGAATTTAATATATCTTAGCAATATTTGATCTATAGATTCTCCTCCAACTCTTTTTGTAAATAATAGTCCATTTATAGTTGGTATTTTAAATGTTCCTATTGCAAAACCTAATAATGCAAAAATTGCTGTAATAACAATTCCAACTACTCCTATTCCAATTAATGAAAATATTGCATAAAATATTAAGCCAACAGCTGCTCCTATTGCTGTTGTAATTAAGGATTTTACAGAAAAGATGTATAATATTCTAGATTCTCCTCTTAAATTACGTGGGATATTGTATGTTCCCATTTAAACTCCTCCTTTGTTAATTTATTTATGTATTTGTTATTCCAGATAAGAAATTATATGCAAATGACCATATTCCATATGCTCCAACAATTACTATTGCTGCAATAACAAGTCCTATTAATTGTGTTTTTATTTTTGCTGCTTCTTCTGGGCTTGCAGTCATATACTTAATACCCAAAACACATAAACCAATTACACATATAATTACACCTATTGTTGTTAATACTTGTCCTATTCCAACAAATGTTCCTGTTATATTTTCATCATCTAAGTCTATTACATCATCTCCACTTGGCTTAAATCCCTCAACTCCTTCTTTTACTTCTTCCCAAAAGCTTGAAGCTTCAGAAACATTTGAAAATAAAAAACTTATAGAAAAAATAGTTAATATAATTATTATTAATTTTTTCATTATATTACTCTTGTTTTTGCACATATATATCACCATCTTTCTATAGATATACTTATTAATATTATACTTCTTTTTTATTTGTATTTCAACATTTGTTGCTATTTTTTTACCTTGTATTTAAAATGTTTTATATTTGTAATATTTTTGTAATATTTTGTTTTTTATACAATGTTTTTACTCTGTAAATGCAACAAAAAAAAGCTGGCTCTTTACCAACTTTTTTATTTACATATTTTGTTATATTGCTTCTTGTGTAAATTGTACTATTAATGTCATTATAAAACTACTTGCAAATAATAGTAATGCTCCAAATATAAATGGTGCTAATCTTTTCTTTAAGTCTGCTTTTTCATCTGCACTAGCTAACATATATTTTATTCCAATTATTACAAGTGAGATTATTGAAACAGCATAACCTATTGCTTGTACTATCCATAAGGTTTGTCCACCCATATTTTCAAACAATTCATCATCTACCATTTCACCAACATCTTTGTATTTTTCCAAATCTATTTCTGTTGCATTTACACAACCAATAGATATTAGAATTATGAATAATATTAATGAAATAATTATTTTCTTTTTCATAACCTCACCCCACATTCTTAGAATTAGTTAAAACATATATTTCTAAATTTTATTGCTGTCCAAGACCCGTTCCAAATCCTTTTACAATCTGAATTATACCTGTTGCTCCAAACAAAATTACAGCACCTACAACATATACTACTAATTTTTTCTTTAATTCCGCTTTTTCTCCTGGTGCTGCTGAAAAGTATTTTATAGCAACTACCATTAACATTATAACAGCAACTGCAACACCTACGATCTGTACTGTAGTTAATATCATACCACTTGTACCAGTTATTGCTGATTGAATCTCTTGATCTGGGGCACTAGCTTGTGGTATTTCAAATGTAGCCAATGTAATATTAGATACTAACAATGTTGCTAATAATACTATCATAAATATTTTTATTAATTTATTTTTCATATTAAACCTCCATTATTTTAGTTATTAAAAAATTTGTCCTGAAAATGTTTGAATCATTGTTAATATAAAGCTTGCTGCAAATAATATAATTGCACCTACAACCCATATCATTGCTGATTTTTTAATTTCTGCTTTATCACTAGGTGATGCTGCTAAATATTTTATTGCTAAAACTACTAATATAATTGTTGCAGCTGCATATCCAACTGCTTGTACAATCCATATAATATCACCAGATGCTGCATTAATGTCCTCTTCTATTGGACTTGTTTGTCCTGAAATATCAATATCAAATCCAGTACCACCTGATGATGTATACCCGTCAGGTGGTGTTAGAGTTTTTTCTTCTATCCTCCCACTAGCTTCTACGGTTGTGCTTATACAAAACATCATTAATAACATAATCATTATTATTGCAGACATTTTTAATATATTTTTCTCCATAAAAAGTCCTCCTTTTATTTATACTTATATTAATTATACATTATTTCCAATAAAAAAGCAACATTTTTCCTTTTTTATAGGAAAAATGTTACTTTTTTGTTTTAATTTGCGAGATTGACTTTCTGCTTGGTATTCCAACCATAATATTCTGCAATTAAACCATCTAGTTCTACACTTATTTTATATATTTCTTCATATTCTGTTCCATCTATTAAACTTTTGTTTAGTTTATCTCTTAGTTCACAAATTTTGTCGTTTAGCATAACATCACTCTCCTTGTTTTTTCTTTTCTCTCATTTGTGCTACTAATAAAATACCATATTTTTACATATAGGTCAATATTTTTTCAAAAATTTCCTTGATATTTGCTTATATTTCGTATGTCAGTTTTACTTATTTTATACTACTTTAATAGCTTTTTTTGTGTTTTAATTCTTTATATGTCAAAATCAAACAAGAAACGACAAAAATTGCCATAGACAAAATTTGTGATATTCTGAAATTAAATAACATTAAACTATCTGTTCTTATTCCTTCTATAAAAAATCTTGCAAAAGAATATACTATTAGATAAATAAATGTTACCTGTCCTGGATATTTTCTTATTAATTGTTTTTTACTGTCTTTTTTTATTTTCTCACTGTCTTTTATATTTAAAAGTAATATTGCTAAAAAAAATGTAATTATAGATTCATATAGAAATGTTGGGTGTACCTCCATATATGTACCATTTTCTATTATTCCCATTCTAAATATAGAATTAGTTTCTGTTCCATGTGCTTCAATGTTTATAAAATTTCCCCATCTTCCTATTGCTTGTCCAAGTGCTAATACAGGTACTATATAATCTAACATGTTTAATATTTTAATTTTTCTTTTTTTACAAAAAATTATACAAGTAATAAGTCCACCTATTATTCCACCATATATTGCCATTCCACCATCTCTTAGATTAAATATTTTCAGTGGATTGTTTGTATATTGTTGTAAATTAAATAGTACATAATATATTCTTGCACATATTAATGATATTGGAATTAAATATATAGCTAAATCTAGTATTGTATTAAATTCTATTCCAAATTTACCATCTTGTAATTTTAATATTAAAAGTGCAATCATTATTGCTAAAGCAATAATGATTCCATACCAATATATATCTATTCCAAATATTGAAAATGCTACTCTTTTTATATTTAGTTCTAAATTTATTGAAGGAAAAATTACAGTGTTCAATTCTGCCTCCTATTTTTCGCTTATTATTGAAATTACCTCTTTTTCTTCTTTAAAAATTTGTTTTAAAATTTGTTCTGCGTATGTTTTGCTTATTCCGCAAACATTCTTCTATATATTCAAAACTATTTATTCCTTTAAAAAAATCTGCTAAGAACGTTCTTGCTATATCTCCAATTTCATTATATTCTTTAACATAATCTCCATATATTGTTTTCTTTATTCTTTCAAATTCTTCTTGTTCTATTCCTTGTTCTATTTTTTCTTGTATTCTTTTTCTTAGTCTTTTTAAAACTTCTTTTGGATTAATTGAATTTCCTGTTATTATAACATGGGCATATGTGTTTGAAAATTCGTATTCTAGTGTTGGCTCTGATATTAATAGTCCTTCTTTATATAATTCTTTATATAGTGTAGAGCTTTTTCCTATTAGTATATTTAAAATTATTTCTATTGCAATATGTTTTTTTACTATATTTTCATTTTCTTCTTTTTTGTCTTTATAGCCTATTACAAACATAGGCATACTTACTTCCATTTTTTCTTCTATTTCTTTTTGCACAATATTTTCTGGTTCTTTTTCATATATTCTTTTTATTTCTTCATGTTCTTCTTTTTTTACTAATCTTTTTTGTATTTGTTCTATTATTTCTTTTGGTTCAAAATCTCCACAGATTACCATTGCCATATTACTTGGATGATAGAAAGTATTGTAACATTTATATAATATTTCTTTTGTTATTTTTGATATTGATTCTTTGGTTCCTGTTATATCTATATTTACAGGGTTTATACTATACATTGCTTTCATTGAATTTAAGTACACTTTCCATTCTGGGTAATCGTCATACATTGCTATTTCTTGCCCTATAATTCCTTGTTCTTTTTTTACATTTTCGTCTGTAAAATATGGATGTTGTATATAATCCATGAATTCATCTAATGCTTCATAGAAGTTACTTGTACTTTCAAACAAATATGCTGTATGGTCATTTGTTGTATATGCATTTGCACTTACTCCAAGAGATGTTAATGTGTCTAAACTATTTGTACCATTTTCTTGTTCGAACATTTTGTGTTCTAAAAAATGTGCTATTCCATTTGGTACTTCTGTTACATTTTCTTCTCCTGGTACAATAAATTTATTATCTACAGAACCATATTTTGTTCCAAATATTATATATTTTTTTTGTGTATTAGATTTTGGTATTACCATTATTGTTAAACCATTGTCTAACTTCTCTATATATAATTTTTCTTTTATCTTATCGTTTTCTATTATTTGCATTTGGCTTTTCCTTTCTTTAATAACTTTTTAAAAAATAAATTGTGTTTATTTCCATTTTGTTTGCAATATCTTGTATTTGCTTTTTGTTAATTTTCTCAATATTTTTTATATATTCATCTAAACTTGTATTTAGGTTAGATAATTCTTGTCCTAGGTAATATGTTATTAGTGTATCTTGTTCATCTTCAATTGATTTTATTGCAGATATCATATATTTTTTTGCTTCTTCAATTTCCTTTTCTGTAAAATCTCCATTTTTCATTCCTTCTAATTGTTCTTTTATAATTTTTATTGTTTTTTCATAATTTTTTACATCTATTCCACATTTTATATAAATATTGTTTTTTTGTCTTATATAACTAGATGAAGTAAAATATGCTAAATTGGCTTTTTCTCTTACATTTTGAAATAGTTTTGAATTTGCACTATTTCCTAGAATTGTATTATATAAACTAGCTATATATCTTGAGTCTTTTGTGTTTTCATTAATATCTAATCCTATTACAATTTTTCCTTGTGCTATATTCATTTCTTCTGTTTTTTCTTTTATTTTTTCTACTTTTTCCTTTTTTTCAGTTTCTTCATTGTTTATAATATATTTTGGTTGTCTTTGTTTTAGATTTTTTATATTTTCATTTTGCTCTATTATTTTTATTACATTTTCTTCTTCAAAATCACCTGATAAAAAGATATCTATTTTAGAATTATTTATTAAATTCTTATATTCTTCATATAAATTTTTATTATCTATTTTTTCTAAATCTTCAACATATCCATATTTGTATAGTCCATATCCTTTATTACTATACATTGTTTCAATACATTTATCTAAAGTGTATTGGTCTTTTGAGTCTATTTTACTTTCTATAATGTGTTTTATTGTGTTTTTTTCTCCTTCAACATATTCTGTGTTAAATCCATTTTCATCTATTAGTGGATTGAATACAATATCTAGCATTAGCTCTATATTTTTTCTTAATAAATCTATTTTTTCTTCTACAAATTTTTCGCTTATTCCTTCTAAATAGAATTTTAATATTTGGTTATCTCCCATTTTTTCAATTCCACAATCAAATGTTGCTCCATACATATTTTCTAATGCTATATTAATTTCTTCTTGTGTTTTTAATTTTTTGCTTCCTCTTTTTAAAACTGCTGGAATTAAAGCATTAGTAGTTACCATCTCTTTTTCAAGTGGTGTTGATAAAAATGCTGCTAATAAATTTGTTTTAAAGCTATTTGTTTTTATAAAATGTATTTTTATTCCCTGTTTTAATTCAATAATATTATATTGCATAATTTTTCCTCTCTTTCACATATATTATATATCAAAAAAGTTAAAATATTCAATTCTAAAATAACATTTATAATAATTACTAAACAATTAATGGGTGACTACTGCCACCCATTAATTATTTAATTTAATAAATTATATACTAAAATTTTCTTTTCCTTGCTGCTTCTGATTTTTTCTTTCTTTTTACACTTGGTTTTTCATAATGCTCTCTTTTCCTTACCTCTTGTAATACACCATTTCTTGCACATTTCCTTTTAAACCTTTTTAATGCATCTTCTATATTTCCATTATTTACTTTAACCTCGCTCATTAATATCCCCCCCTTTCGCAGCTTAAACATTTAAGTGGGTTTAAGGGAGCTTAATTACTTTTCCCTTAATATTGTTCATATTATATATCAGGTATATCCTATTGTCAAGGGGAAGGGATTTCAAATGTTTCATTTTATCAAATTTTATGTCATTATTTAATTTATAAAATATATTTTAGCAATAGAATTTAATATTTCCAGAGTGAATAATTTTCCACTTCTCAACAATTTGAAAATAATGCAAAGAAATATCTTCGCAAATAATATTTAATTCTTTTTCAGGAATTCTACTTTTATTATGACAAACAATACAACCTCCTGATTGAGTTAGCCAAACTTTAGTTGCATTATCTGTCGGATTTCCTTTTGAAACAAGAATAGGTTCATCATTTTTATTTGTCCAAAAGTAAATTTTATGTCCGTTTTATTTCAAAGATATTAGGCAATTTCCATTCCTCCTAATCGTGCATATTTGAAAAAGAAGGATGATCCATTTTTTACGATTTCTAAAAACGTTTTCTTTTCTTCTTCAGAATAATTTCCATCATCTAATACAATTTTATAACTTGGAAGTTCAATCGAAAATGTATCAAATCCATAGTCTTTTGGTCTTTCAAAAGTAATGCAAATATATTCTTCTCCATTTTCTCTTTTTCCAATATCAGAAAACACACCCATTGTACCATCAGGATATTTAGCAAACTCATGAGTCATTTTATCATCACTCTCCTATTCTTAACTATTATTTATTTTCTGTGTTTTCACTCATATATCTATTTATATTATTATAAATTATTTTTTGGTAAAAATCCACACAATTTCCAAATTATTTTAAGCTTATTCTTTGTGAAGTTCACTATAAATTAATTATACTTGAAATAGTTCTCCTAGTGGTTCTCCTTCATTTACTCTTTTTATTGCTTCTGCAAATAATGGTGCTATTGAAAGTATTTTTATTTTTTCTATTCTTTTTTCTTTTTCTATTGGTATTGTATTTGTTACAACTAATTCCTTTATTGGAGAATTTTTAATTCTTTCTATTGCTGGTCCAACTAATACCCCATGTGTACAAGCTGCATAAATTTCTTTTGCTTCATATTTTTCTAACACTTTTGCTGCTTCTATTAATGTTCCTGCTGTACTTACTTCATCATCAAACATTACTGCTGTTTTTCCTTTTACATCACCTATTACAGTTGTTGAAATTGCTCTATCATCATTTCCTTCTCTTCTTTTATCTATCATTGCAATTGGTACATTGAAATGTTTAGAATATTTATATGCTTTTTTTGAACTTCCTGCATCTGTTGCAACTATTACCATGTCTTTTATTTGTTTATCATCAAAATATTTTTCCAATATGTTTTTTCCTGTTACTACATCACAATATATATTGAAATATCCTTGTATTGCCGGATTGTGCAAGTCACATGTTATTACTCTATTTGCTCCAGCTGTTTCTAATAATTGTGCAAATAATTTTGCTGTTATTGGTACTCTTGGTTGGTCTTTTTTGTCTGATCTTGAATAAATGTAATATGGTAATACTACTGTTATTTTTCCTGCTGATGCTCTTCTTGCTGCATCTATTGTTATTAATAATTCCATTATTCTTTCATTTACAGGTGGCTCTGTTGTTTGTACAATGTATACATCTTGTTCTCTTACAGATTCTAGGAACCTTACAAAATTATTGTCATTTGCAAACTTGAATGACTCTATTCTTCCGCATTTTTATTCCTAATGAATCACATATTTCTTTTGTAAAATCTTCTGCTGTTCTACATGCAAATACTTTTACGTTTTTCATATTTATAATTCCTCCTTATTTAAAAAGGCTGTCCTAATTTATAGGGCAGTCGTTTTCCGCTTACATTGCAAGCGGTATTATTTTATTTTCTAGTTTACATGCTTTCATATCTATTATTCTTTGGTTACTTGAACCTCTAAATTTTAATGTTGGGTCTTTTTTCTCTTCTTCAAATTCTCCATCTACTAATACATCTATTTGGTTTAAACATTCATTTGTTATTTCATCATTTCTTTCCATTAGTTCTTCTACAGTATATCCTGTATAACACCATATATTAAAATTTGGTTTTATTTTTTTAACATCTTTTATAAATTCTAGTACTTCTTTTTGATTTTGCATGCATAGTGGTTCTCCACCACTTATTGTTATTCCTTTTAATATAGAATTATTGTTTATTCTGTCTAATATTTCTTGTTTGTTAAATTCTGTTCCGAAATTAAAGTCTTGTGCTTCTTTATTATGACACCCTTTGCAATGATGTGGGCAACCACTTACAAATAATACTGCTCTCCATCCTAATCCATTAGATATGCTTTCATCATAGAATCCTGCTATTTTCATGAAATTTCACTTTCCTTCCATTGGTATAATTTTTTTCAAATGTTTTATTTAAGTATGTGTTACCCTATCATGTAACTCTGCTAATTTTCCTTTATTCCATCTAGATGTTGTTCCAACTAGATATCCTGTTATTCTTTGTATTGTATCTATTTGGTCACTTCCGCATTTTGGACACTTTTTTAGGTTTGCATCTGCATTTTCGAATCCACAGTCTAAACATCTTGATCTTGTATGGTTTACAGAGCCATATCCCATATTATACTTGTCCATTAAATCTACAACAGCTTCTACAGTTTCTGGGTTATGTGTTGCATCTCCATCTAATTCTATGTAAAATATGTGTCCTCCTAGTGTTAATTCATGATATGGTGCTTCAACTTTTGCTTTGTGCTCTGCTGTACATTTATACCAAACAGGAACATGGTTACTATTTGTATAATATTCTCTATCTGTTACTCCATGTATTATTCCAAATTCTTTTTTATCTATTTTTGTAAATCTTCCAGATAGTCCTTCTGCTGGAGTTGCAAGTATTGAAAAGTTTAAATCATATTTGTCTGAAAATTTATCATTCATTTCTTTCATGTATTTTATTATTTCAATTCCTAGTTCTTGTGATTTTTCAGATTCTCCATGGTGCTGACCTGTTAATACTGTTAAACATTCTGCTAATCCTATAAATCCAATTCCTAGTGTTCCATGTTTTAATACTGGTTCTACTATATCATTTGGATTTAGTTTTTCACTGTCTTGCCATAATCCACTCATTAACATTGGGAATTGTTTTGCTATTGCTGTACATTGGAATCTATATCTATCATATAATTGTCTTGCAACAATTGCTTCATATTTTTCTAGTTTTTGCATAAATACTTTTTTTACATTTTTCTTGAATGCTGGTGTCATATGTTCTTGGCTTCCAATTCCTAATTCGAATTTTAACCCTAATTCTTCTTGTACTTCAAGTGCAGATTCTATTGCAAGTCTTACTAAATTTATTGTTGTGAATGATAAATTTCCTCTTCCAACTGATGTATCTACTCCATGTCTATTTCCAAATACTCTTGTTCTACATCCCATTGTTGCAACTTCATAATATCCTCTATTCGGATCTTCTTTTTTCCAGTTTTCACTTCTGTTAAATGTTGCATCTAGGTTTAAGAAGTTAGGGAAAAATCTTTTTGCTGAAACCTCACATGCAAGTTTATATAAATCATAATTTCTGTCTTCTGGTAAGTAATTTATTCCTCTTTTCTTCTTCCAAATTTGTATTGGGAATATTGGAGTTTCACCATTTCCAACACCTCTTTGTGTTGATAATAGAATCTCTCTTATTATACATCTTCCTTCTGCTGAATCATCTGTTCCATAATTTATTGAACTAAATACTACTTGGTTTCCACCTCTTGAGTGTATTGTGTTCATATTATGTATAAAAGCTTCCATTGACTGATGTACTCTATTTACTGTTTCATTTATTGCCATTTGTAAATCTCTTTCTTTTCCTTCTAAACCTTTTAAGTCTTTTTTAATATAGTCTTCTATTTTATAATCATATAAATCTGATAAATCTTCTTCTAATAGGTTTTCTATCTTTTTTACTTCTTCTACATATGTTTTTCTAACAAATGGTGCTAAATAATAATCAAATTCTGGTATTGCTTGTCCACCATGCATTTCATTTTGCACAGTTTCTAATGATATACAACCGATTATACTAGCTGTTTCTATTCTTTTTGCTGGTCTTGAAGATCCATGTCCAGCTCTAAATCCGTTTTTTAAGATTTTATCTAATGGGTGTTGCAAGCATGTTAAACTTTTGGTTGGGTAATAATCTTTATCATGTATATGTATATATCCTTTTGTATGTGATTCTCTTGCTTCTTGTGATAATAGAAAATCATCTACAAATGGTTTTGTTGTTTCACTTGCAAATTTCATCATCATACCTGCTGGTGTGTCTGCATTCATATTTGCATTTTCTCTTGTTACATCATTTGCTTTTGCTTCAATTATTTCTAGAAACATTGGTTTTGTTCTTGATTTTCTTGCTACATCTCTATTATATCTATATGTTATATATGCTTGTGCTACTTCTTTTCTTGAAGTTGCCATTAATCTTTTTTCTACCAAATCTTGTATTTCATAAACTGATACTTGTAATTTTCCATCTAACTGTTTTTCTACTGATAATGCCACTTTATTTGCTAAGTCAATATCTACTCCTCCTGGTGTGTGTGACATTGCTAATGTTACAGCTTTTACTATTCTCTCTGGATTAAACTCTACTAATCTCCCATCTCTTTTTATAACTTGCATAATATTACCCCCTACTTTTTATGTATTTCTTAACAATCCCTATTTTCGTAGGGTATTGATTCGTCTTTTGTTGTTTGTTGATGTCATTTTATTATTTAAAATATGTAATGTCAACGCTAAGAATTTATGTTTACTTTTTCCATGTGTTGTATGCAAGATATGAGTTTTACGTTTTTTTTACATTTAATTACATTTTTATTTGTCCTTTTATCTTGTAAAGAATTCTCTTTTTTGTAGGAAGATATGTTATGTTACAATTTTATTACAGTTTTGTTACAGATTTGTTTCGCGAGTATAGTGTTTAGCATTATCTAAATAGCAACAAAAAATAAGTGGCAGATAAATACTCTACCACTTATTTATACCTTAATTTTATTCTGCTTTTTCTTCAAATATTGCATCAAATTCTTCACTGTCTATTTTTTCTTTTTCTAATAAAACACTTGCTACTCTGTTTAGTTTATCCATATTTTCTTGTAATATATATAATGCTGTTTTATATGCTTTATCTATTATTTTCTTTATTTCTTCATCTATTATTCCTGCAGTTTCTTCACTGTAGTTTTTAGTTTGTGCAAAATCTCTTCCTAAGAAAACCTCTTCCTGACTAGAACCAAACATTATTGTTCCTATTCTATCACTCATACCATATTTTGTTACCATATCTCTTGCAATTTTTGATGCTCTTTCTATATCATTACTTGCTCCTGTTGATATATCATTTAAAACTAATTGCTCTGCTGCTCTTCCACCTAGCATTGATACTATCATTTCTTCCATTTCAGATTTTGACATAAAGTTCTTATCTTCTGTAGGTCTATACATCGTATATCCCCCCGCCATTCCTCTTGGTACTATAGAAATTTGATGTACAGAATCTTGTGTTGGTAAAAACTTGCTTACAACTGCATGACCAGCTTCATGGAATGCAACTAGTTTGTTTTCTTTTTCACTTCTAACTCTTGTTTTCTT
>CALWZV010000008.1 GCA_944386115.1 uncultured Clostridia bacterium | reverse complement strand
TTTTTCATATTTTTGTCCCCCTATCAAGAAAAATTATAACATATTTTTCGTAAAAAGGGGACATTTTTTAAAAAATTTTTGAAAAAAATATTAAATTTATGGTATAGTAAATTTATCAGTTGATTAATCGACTTAGTTTTTTGAGCAAATTTTGAGAGGAATACCTTGAGAATTATGCAACTTTTTTCAAATAACCTCCCTAAGAGCTCCATAAATATTCCCACGAAATTCTAACAACTATTAAAAATAATTTGTATAGATTGTATCTATGTGTTGGAGGAATGCCAGAAGCAATAAAAAATTAAAAGAAAAAATACTTGGCGGTTCATATTTTAGTTTATTAAAAACAAAAACTAATCTTGAAATCTAAAAATAATATATGCTATAATGGAATCATGAATATAGAAAAAATAAAAGAAATAATTAATAATTTAATATCTAAATTTAAAAATTTAATTACCAATATTCCAAAGCCTGTTAAAATAATAGTTCCAATAATTATTATTTTAATTTTGATTACCTGTTTAATTTTTGCATTTGTAAAAGAAAATCAAAAACAAAAATATGTTGTATATAATGGAAAAAATTTAAACGAAGATAAATATCCAGGATATAAAGAATTAATAGATAATTTGAAAGAAAAGCACCCAAATTGGACATTTACTTTATTTTATACAAGGTTAGAATGGGATGAAGTAATTAAAAACGAAGGCCATAAAGACAATACAGAATTTCCTTTGAATTTAATCCCAGACTCTTCTAAATATCCTGAAGATTGGAAATGTGAAATTGATAAAGATAAAACTTTTGATAATGGAACATGGTTATGTGCTTCTGATAAAGCTATAAAAAATCAGATGGATCCTAGGAATATATTAAATGAAGAAAATATATTTCAGTTTGCAGAACTAAAATATGTAGAAAATGCTCAAACAAAAGAGGGAATTAGTAAAATAACAAACGGCTCTTTTTTAGAAGGAGATAGCATTTCTGAAGCATTAATACAAGCTGGTAAAAATGCAAATTTAGACCCATACTTTATAGCTTCAAGATTGATTCAAGAACAAGGAAGAAATGGAAGTACTTTGTCTAAGGGATATGAATATAATGGTACTATTGTATATAACATTTTTAATATAAGAGCAACTGGTAATTCTCAAGAAGAAATTCTTCAAAATGCTGCTCAATATGCTTATAGTCAAGGTTGGGATTCTATGGAAAAAGCCCTGATAGGCGGAGTCGAATTTTTAAAAGAAGGATATATAAATGTTGGACAAAATACATTATATTTACAAAAATTTGACGTAGTTAATCAAGATGGAAGTTTATATACACACCAATATATGCAAAATCTTTTAGCACCACAGTCTGAAGCCCAAAACATGAAAGCTATTTATGAAGCATCTAATACTGTAGATTCTTCATTAAACTTTATAATTCCACTATATGAGAATATGTAATACAAAATACAAGCAATTTATATTTGCTTGTATTATTTTTCCCTTATTTTATAGCCTCATATCCTATTAACCTAATTTTATTTGATATAAAATTCCTATCATTTCTTATTTTCTCGAATAGTTCAGTTGAAATATATTTTTTATTATCATCTGGAAACACCGTAACAATCGGATTAGCCAATCCTTCACCAGCTAAAACACTACCTAGAAAATTTGCTCCTGATGATATACCTACTCCTAGCCCTAGTTTTTCAGCTAATAATCTTGACATATTTATAGAATCTTCATCATTTACAAGTATAATTTCATCAATAATATCTTTATCTAGTAAATCTGGTACAAATTCATCACCTATTCCTTCAATTTTGTGATTACCTCTTACATCTTTTTTAGATATTATTGGCATTTTATCTGGCTCTATTGCTATAATTTTCATATTTTTATACTGTTTTTTTAATCTTTTTCCTACACCTGTAAGAGTTCCACCAGTTCCAACACCTGATATAAAACCACCAATTTTCTCACTGATTTGATTTAATATTTCTTCTCCAGTTGTTTCATAATGTGCTAATAAATTATCATTATTTTCAAATTGATTTGCACAAAACCCATTAATTCTTTTGGCAAGTGTTTTAGATTCTTCAACACATTTTATAAAACCACCTTTCTCTTTTGATATTAATACAACATTTGCTCCATAGCTTTCCATTAATTTAATTCTCTCTTTGCTTACCCAATCTGGCATAAAAATATATACAGGATGATTATAATATTTTCCAAGAGCAGCTAAGGCTATACCAGTATTCCCGCTTGTAGCTTCAATTATAGGCATTTTTTCTTTAAGTATTCCTCTTTTTTTAGCATTAATTATAATATAATATGCTACTCTATCTTTAATACTCCCTGTTAGATTATAATATTCTAATTTTGTATAAACATACTTTATATTTGAATTATATTCATATTTTATTCTTATAATTGGTGTATTTCCAATTAAATTACTAATTTCAAACATTATTATCAATTCCTTTTTGTTTAATAATATAAGAACTATGTTGTTTTGCATAGTTCTTATTATTTTTATATATTATATGATTTCTAATTGTTTTTGTTATATTTATCTTCTTGAAAATTTCTTTTCTAATTCTTCTTTACCAATCTTTATTGCTGTTGGTCTTCCATGTGGACATGTAAATGGATTTGGTAATTTTAATAATTGTGCCATCAAATTATCTACTTCTTCTTTGGTTAAACTCATATTTGCTTTAACTGCAGCTTTACATGCAACTGTAGCTATAAATTTTTCTTCTTTTTCCTGTCTTGCAGTTCTTGCAACTGTATCTATTTCATCTAATATATCTAAAAATACTTGTTTTGTATTTAAGTCTATTAATATATTTGGTACACCCATTAGTTTTATTGTATTATCTCCAAATTCTTCAATTGTAAATCCGGCTTTTTCAAACAAATCTACATTTTCCTTTACAATCTCTGTTTCTTTATGTGATAATGTAATAACATCTGGTATTAACATTATTTGTGAATCCTTTTTATCATCACTATAAAAATTTTTCTTTACTTTTTCATACATGATTCTTTCATGTGCTGCATGTTGATCTATTATGTATATGTCATTTTTTATTTCTATTATTATATATGTAGAAAATGCAATCCCTATATATTTATAATTTATTTTTTCATATGTTTCACTTTGTTCAAATACTGATAAATTGTCCTCTTTAACAAAGGTTGGATGTATTGATGATGGTTCTTCTTTTTGTTGTAATCTTATATTTACACTTGGTTTCATTCCAAAAGTTTTTTCATACATTGTTTCAAAAAATTCATGATTGTTTTCTTGAGTGTTTTCAGGATTAATTGTTGTTGTGGCATTTTGTTTTTCAATATTTGCTATACTACTTTTTTCTTCAAATTTTGGTGTAGTACTTTCACTATTTTGTACTATATTTACATTTGGAATAATTGTATCGTTTTGAACTCTTATTTCATTATTGTTTATAATAGATTCATCTTTTACTGTGTTTTGTTCTAGTTCAACTGGTGTTTGTGCAATATTTATATTTTTGTTGTTAAATATATCTGCAATTAAATTTTCTTTTTCGTTTTCTTCTTCATGTTCTTTTTTACTAAATCTGTTAAAAAATTTAGAAAAAGTATTTTGTGTTCTTTTTGCAATTTCTTCTGTTTCTTTTTCATTTCCTTTTTGCTCAGTCATATCTAATTTTATATTTGGAACTATATCTTCCTTTTTAGAAAAGTCTTCTTTTAGCAAACCATTTTTTATAGTATGATATATTGCTTTAAATACCTTATTTTCTTCTTCAAATCTTACTTCTAATTTTGCAGGATGTACATTTACATCTACTTTTTTAGGGTCTAATTCAATATTTAAAATACAAAATCCAAATTTTCCTATAGGTAAAAGACCTTTGTATGCTTGCTCAACAGCAGAAGATAATAGTTTATCTTTAATAAATCTTTTATTTACGAAAAATAACTGGTTAGATTTATTTGAGCGTGATATATCTGGTTTTCCAATTACACCACTAACTTTAATTTCATTTTCATATTCGTAATTTGTTTCAATTATTCCATTTGCAACATCTTTACCATATATACCATAAATAACATTTTTTATGTTTCCATCTCCATTTGTTTGAATAACAGTCTTTCCTGAACTAATAAGTCTTATTGAAATATTAGGATTAATTAGTGCCAATCTGGTTACTGTATCTTCAATATATCCAGCTTCTGTAAAATCCTTTTTTAAAAATTTATATCTTACTGGTGTATTGAAAAATAAGTTTTTGACAATTATAACTGTTCCATCTTTTGCTGCTGTTTCTTGTTTTTCAAGTATTTTACCACCTTCAACTATAATTTTATTTCCAATATCTGAATCTTTAGTTTTTGAAGTCATTTCAACATTACTTATTGCTGCTATACTTGCTAAAGCCTCGCCTCTAAACCCCATAGATTTTACCGTTTCTAAGTCATCAGCTACTCTTATTTTACTTGTTGCATGTCTTTCAAATGCAATTTCTAAATCGTCTGCTGCAATACCTTTTCCATTGTCCACTATTTTTATATACGAAATTCCTCCATTTTGTATTTCTACTAATATATTTGTTGCGCCAGCATCAATTGAATTCTCTACTAATTCTTTTACAACAGATGCTGGTCTTTCTATAACTTCACCTGCTGCTATTTTATTTATTGTAAGTTCATCTAATAATACAATGTTTCCCATATATTTAATCCCTTTCAATATTAATTTTCTGAAATATATTCTTCAACAACATCCCATACAGACTCATCTTCTCTTCCTTTAGCCCAAAAAGCAACACCTGCAATTTCTTTTTCTCTTGCCAAGTTAATTTTAGCTCTTATTGAATCTATATCTTCTATCCACATCTTGTATATGCTTCCATTTCTTTCATATTCTATATAATTTTGTTTTACATCATCTAGCCATTCTCTTTGAATATCTCCTGGTAAAACATTATTTACATCTTTCATATCAACAACACTACTTGTTACATCTTCACCTGTTTCTCTCCATAATCTTGTATAAAAAGGAATACCCAAAATAACTTTTTCTTTTTCTATTTCTTCTTGTGTTCCTAAAAATTTATTTAAATTAACTTCAACCCAATTGTATGCTGCAACACTACCTGCAGTAGTACTACTTTGTCCATGTTGGTCATATGCCATAAATACAATATAGTCTGAATTTCTTGCTATATTATGTCTGTCAAAACATAAAGACCAAGTATCTCCTCCATCTGGAGCTGTAACATCAACAGATAATGTCATTCCACGTGCTTTAAGTCTTGGGTATAATTCTATTACAAATCTTGTATATAAATTTTTGTCTTCTTTATACATATTTTCAAAATCAAGATTTATTCCATCTAATTCATATTTTTCAGCTAGTTCTACAATGTTATTAATAGTTTTTTCTCTTAATTCATAATCTCTCATTATTTGGCTTGTTGTTTCTATCATGCTGTTGTTTGAAAACATAGCCCAAATTTTATACCCCTTTTCTTTTGCCCAGTTTATATATTCAATTCCAGCTGTTCCAACATTATCGATTATTTCTCCTTTTCCAAGTCTTTCTAGTACAAAAAACGATGGTGAAACAACATTTACTCCATTAAAAGTCTCTCCACTTCTATCTGGTGCATTTACATATTCTGAATAATAATCCCAAACTAAACTTACTTTTTGTGTGTTTGCTTTTTGTTCTACTGCTTCTCTAACTTTAGTTTCTTCTTTTATTATATTCTCTTTTATATATCCAATTTTCCCATTTGTAGTTCTTACTTCTACCCATCCAGCATTTTTTTCAATAATAACAAATTCATCATTTTCTTTTATCTTATCAACTGTTCTACATAATACTTTTTTCATAGATTTTACATTTGTATTTTTTGTTGCTTTTGCTGTTATTTTTTCTCTATCTATTGACTCAATTACCACTGTATCTGATTCTTTAATATAACTAATATCTATGTTATACACAGAAGTTAAATCTGAAATAGGTATATAATATATTTCGTCTTTTAATGTTACTTCTCCATTAATTTCTACCTCTTGGTCGTTTAACTTCATTTTGTTTTCTCCTATATAAAGGTTTGCAATATTTGTTTCATATGTTGTTATTATTTGATTGTAGTTTTCTTCATAATATATATCTGGATCAAAAAAATTTTCTAAGTCGGGCTTAGACATATATATATTCTCATTTTCTATATATACATCATTTTTTAAATGTGCTGTGATATTATTATTGTTTATGACTACATTTGTTTTTCCTGTAATATCTGTGTTTTTATAATTTGGTGCTATTTTTAAAATTGCAATAACAATTCCAAGTAAAACTAATACTAATAGTACTTTTAGTATTCCTCTTATAATTTTTCTTTTTTTTGTTTTTAAATTTTTTTCTTCCATTAATATTTCCTCTTTCTAATATAATATATCATAATATATCATAAAAAATATTTTTAGTGAATAATATTTTAGTTTTTTATTTCTTTTTTTTCAACTTTATGTTAGAATATGTTTAGTTAAGAAATTAATTGAAGAATTGGAGGATATAAGATGGAAGTTAAAAAATGTTTACGCTGTGGTTGTTTTTTTGCTTCAAGTAATAATATTTGTGATAATTGCATATCTCAAGATCAAATAGAAATTAATAATTTAAAAACATATTTAGAAGAAAATAATAATTTTTCATCTGTTGAAGAATTATCTATTAATACAGGAATTAGCCAAAAGAATTTAAATAGATTCCTTGAAGAGAAAGAGTTTCAATGCATAGCCTCTGATTTAAGCTCAGGAATTTTTAATATTAATCTAAATTAATAAGGGAAAAAATAATTTTCCCTTATTTTAAAATATATTTTTTATTTTAAGGCTTTCTTTATCTTTAATATGGCCTACCAAATATCTTGCCTCTTCTAATTCTTTTAAGCAATCATTTATCTCATTTGTTTCTACATTTGTTTTTAATGCACTTATTGATAGTTCTATTAAGTCTAATTCTTCATGTGTTATTAGAAGTGCCCATGTTTCTTCTATATCTTTCCATTTAGAATATATGTCTTGTGACATTTTAGTTATACTACTATCTAATTTTTTTTTGTTTTTTATATTTTCTTCTAATGTATCTAATTGTTGTATTAGCTCATTACTTGTTATTTCAAGGTGATTTTGTGTTAATGTTCCAACAATGATTATTGTTACAATAATCAATATTGATATTATAACTTCTTTCAATATTTATGCACCACCTTTTTTTTGACAAAACATCTGCTCACTTCCATTATATGTTACTATTAGAGCTTGTTCTGGATTTATTCCAAATTTTTCAACTTGTTTTTTTAGCCAATTATAATCTTTGCCTATAGCTTTTAAATTATCAGTCATAATTTTTCCATCAATAACTAAATCATATGGTATTCCTTCATATTTTGGTAAAATGTTAAAATCTGCTGGTATAGTTGTTCTTTTATCTGGTTTTTGAACAACACTAATTTGTCCACTTGTTTCTAATATGGCATATTCTACATCTGCTATATTAAATATATTTTCTCCCCTTAGTCTTTCTTGTAGTTCATTTATTGTTACACCTTCTTTTTTTAAGGCTTTTTCATCAATTTTTCCCCTAAATATTAAAATTTTAGGTTTCCCACATATAACCTGTCTTGCAAAAATGCTTTTCATATTTATATATGATATTAATAAATGCATTACTAGTAATGCAAAAATAGGAATAATTCCACTAGTTATTGGTAGTCCTAAATCTGCCATTGGAACAGCTGCCAAATCTGCTATCATTATTGCTATTGCGAGTTCAAATGGTTGTAATTGACCAATTTCTCTTTTTCCCATTAATCTCATAGCAAATAACACAATTATGTATATTATTACCACTCTTATAAAAGTTATTATCATAACAATCACTCCAATTATTTTGAATTAATTACAAGTATATTTTTTGCAAATTTTCTTAAAATATACTTGTAAATTTAATTTTGCTAAATTTTTTGAATATTATTTTTTTTATTGTTAATAATATTTATATAAAACAAAATAATATAAGCAAATTAAATATATATATTTTATGATTGGAGGTTAACATTATGAGTGATAATCAAACTAATACCCAAAGCAAAAATGGTTCAACTACTTTCTGGCAAATAGCAGGAAGACTTATTGTAGCTGCAATTGTGCTTGCTGTTACAGCCTTTTTTACACCAGGTTTCCACATTAATAGTATTTGGGCTTTAGCTCTTGCTGCAATTGTTCTTACAGTTTTAGACTATATTATTGCAAAATTCACAGGTATACAGGCAAGTCCTTTTGGTAAAGGATTTGTAGGTTTTATACTAGCAGCTATAATCCTTTATTTAACACAGTTCTTTGTTGCAGGATATTCAATTTCTTGGATTGCAGCTATAATAGGTGCGCTTGTTTATGGAATTGTTGATTATATAATTCCTGGTGAACAACAAATGTAATTTACTACAAAATAATTTACCAAACCAAAAAATATATCATTTAAACTTATTTAAATGATATATTTTTAGAGTTAATTTCTTTTATTCCAACCTTCTTTATTTACTTGTCTTTGTCTTGCTATTGCTAAACTATATTCAGGCACATCATCTGTTATAGTTGAGCCAGCAGCAACAAATGTATTATCGCCAAGCTTAACAGGTGCAACTAAATTTACATTAGAACCAACAAAGGTGTTGTTACCTATTATTGTTTTGCTTTTATTAAAACCATCATAATTACATGTTATTGTTCCACATCCTATATTACACTTCTGACCAATTTCACAATCCCCCATATATGATAAGTGTGGAATTTTTGTTCCTTCTCCAATAATTGCTTTTTTAATTTCAACACAATTTCCTATTTTTACTTTATTTGCCAAATTGCAACCTTCTCTAATATATGCGTTTGGTCCGATCTCACATTCATCTCCAATTATTACATTAGATTTTATTATTGTATTTGGATGTATAATTGTATCTTTGCCTATTTTTACATCATCATAAATATAAGTATTTTGCATGTCTTCAATCGTCACACCATTTTTCATGTGTTTTGTATTTATTTTTATTTTTAATATTTTGTTTAATAATTCTAACTGAATTCTATCATTAACACCTAGTATTTCAGTATTGTCTTCTAATATCATTGCTTCTACTTTTAGTTCTTTTTGTTTCATTATTTTTATAATATCTGTTATATAATATTTCCCATCTTCAGAAACTAATTCTTCTAAAGCTTCTTGAAGCTCTTTTATATCAAAACAATATATTCCAGAATTAATTTCTTGAATTAGTTTTTGTTCATTATCGCAAAATTCTTCTTCAACAATCTCAACAACATCTCCATACTCATTTCTAACAACTCTTCCATATCCTTTTGGATTAGAATATATAGCTGTTAAAAATGTTGCAGCATTTTCCTCAGCTTTTTCCATAAGTTTTTTTATTGTACTAGGTTCTATTAATGGCGTATCTCCATTAATTATTAATACTTTTCCATTCTTGCCTTCTAAGAATTCCCTGGATTTTATTATTGCATGGCCTGTGCCAAAAACTTTTTCTTGGTAAATATATTCAGTTTCATCTTTAAGAACCTCTTGAATTTGTTCTTTTTTCTCTCCAACTACTGTTGCAATTTTCTCTATGCCTGCTTCCTTTACTGAATTAAACACTCTTCTTATTATTTCTTTTCCAAATAATTTGTGTACATGTTTAGATTTATTAGAGTTAAACCTAGTATCATTTGAGCCAGCCAATATTATCCCTATATTTTCCATTATTTTTTCACACTTCCTTCACTATTATAATTTATATTTTCATTATCACACATCATAGCATTTTTGTAAATATAATTTTAGTACTTGATTATATTTTACTTTTATTATATCATATACCAAATTGGAGGTTGATTTAATTTGAAAAAGCAAAAATATTTCAGAACATATAATGTAACTGATTTAAAAGATTTGTTATATAAATCTGCAAAATTATACAAAAGGAAAACTGCTTTTGTATTAAAAAATGAAGAAGGAAAAATTTATAAAATATCTTATAAAACTTTTAAAGAAGATGTAGAAGCTCTTGGTACCATGCTAATTGATATGGGGCTTAGTAAAAAGCCTATTGCCGTAATTGGGAAAAATAGTTATTCATGGGCTGTAGCTTATTTAGCTTCTACTATTGTTGGAATCGTAGTTCCTATAGATAAAGAATTACATCATACAGATATTATTAATTTTCTAAACATTTCTAATTCAGAAGCAATTATAGGAGATTATAAATATATTAAATCAATAAAAGAAAATTATAATAATAAAAATTTGAAATATATAACTATGAACGAAAAAGAAAGCCAAGATAATATATATAATATGAAATCTCTAATGACTCAAGGCAAAGATAAAATTTTAAATGGAAATAATTCTTTTTTCAATATAAAAATTGATCCTGATGAACTTCGCATATTGCTTTTTACATCTGGAACAACAGGAAATGCCAAAGGAGTTTGTTTGTCTCATGGAAATATTTGTTCAAATATTATCTCTGTTGCAAGTGTAGTAAAAGTTAGTTCTTTAGTAAGAGTTTTATCAATTTTGCCATTACACCATACTTATGAATGTACTTTAGGATTTTTACTTATTATTTATGGTGGTGGCTCTATTTCATATTGTGAAGGATTACGATATATAAATAAAAATATTGTAGAATTTAAACCAAGTTTCATATTGTGTGTTCCATTACTACTAGAAAATGTACATAAAAAAATAATGAAAAAACTTGAAGAAAGTTTACCTAAGAAATATTTTAAACCAAATACACATATTATGGACAATCTTCCATTTTTCATGAAACCAATAGTAAAACATAAAATAAAAAAGTCTTTAGGTGGCAGATTAAGAACATTCATTGTTGGTGCAGCTGCTATAAATCCAGATATTGTTACATCATTTTATAAGTTTGGAATAAATGTATTACAAGGATATGGACTTACAGAATGTTCTCCACTAGTTGCAGGTAATAATGACTCAAATTGGAAGGCAGATTCTGCCGGTCTTCCAATTCCAAATGTTGAATATAAAATTGATAATCCTAATGAAGATGGCATAGGCGAAATTATTGTTAAAGGACCAAATGTGATGTTAGGTTACTATAATAATGAAGAAGAAACAAATAAAGTTATAAAAGGTGGATGGTTTCATACAGGAGATCTTGGCAAAATAGATGAAAATAAATTTTTATATATAACTGGAAGATGTAAAACTGTTATTGTAACTAAAAATGGTAAAAACATATACCCAGAAGAAATTGAATATTACTTAAATGAGAGTCCTCTTATTTCAGAAGCTATGATTGTTGGGGTACAATCCGAAAGTAATGATGACACTTTTGTTAAAGCTCAAATATTTCCAGATTTAGAGGCAATGAAAGATCATTTAAACAGAATTCCTACAACAGAAGAAATAAAGGCTATGGTTTCTGACATAATTCAAAAAATAAATAGTAAGCTTCCTAATTACAAACATATAAAAGGATTTTTTATTCGTGATAAAGAATTTGAAAAAACTACTACCAAAAAAATTAAAAGATATGGTGATAATGTAAAATTATGATAAAAGGCCCAGCTAAAATATTAGCTGGGTTTTTGATTACAATCTACTTTCCTCCTTCTCTTACCTTCATTTGAAATCTCACTATCCATTCTGGATCGTTTTTAAGTATTTGCTCTACATCCCTAGGAATATTGGGTCTTTCCGCAATTAGTAATCTTACTTCGACATCCTTGTCATTAGCCAGTACTTTAAGAACTTCATCTGGTAGTCGATTTCGTCTTGCAATCTCCATTCTTACCCATTTATCTGAATCTTTAGCAAGATTCTCCAAAATCTCTTTAGGTAAGGATTTGCGTCTTGCTATACAAAGCCGTATATCAGGTTCTTCGTCTTCAGATAATTTTTCTACGATTTTCCTTGTTAATTTCTTTCTCTTGCAAATGAGTTCTCTTACCAGCTTACTCTCGTCTTCTGCCAGCCTATCCATTACACTCTCAGACAGGTTTTCCTTCTGCGCAACTGCTATTCTCACATTTTCATGTTTGTTTTTAGCAAGTCTTTCCATGAGTTCATTCGATACTCCTTCTTTTGCAAGTTCAATCAAAAATGCCTCACTAAGCCCGTCAAGATTGTAATCATACATTCATAATTCCCCCCTGTCATTTGTCAAGATGAAATACAAACTATATTTTTACATCCCATATTGGGATAGGAATATATATATTCTACCATTTTTCCCATTATATGTCAATTATATATTAAACTCCCATTATATTATATCCATTGTCTGCATATATAATTTGACCTGTTATAGCTTCTGACATATTACTTAATAAAAATGTTGCAACATCACCTACTTGCTTTGCTGTTACATTTTGATGTAAAGGCGCTTTTTCTTCTATTACATTTAAAATCGAACTAAAATCCTTTATTCCTTTTGCAGATAAAGTTTTTATTGGGCCTGCAGAGATTGCATTTACCCTTATTTTATCTTTTCCCAAATTTTTTGCTAAATATCTAGTACTTGATTCTAATGCCGATTTTGCTACTCCCATTATATTATATCCTTCTATTACTTTTGTAGATCCATAATAAGTTAGAGTAACTAAACTTGCATTCTCATTTAGAAAATCTATTTCTTTTGCAACTCTTGAAATTAAAACAAAAGAATATGCACTAACATCTACTGCATGTAAATATCCTTCTTTAGATGTATATACAAAATCGTTATGTAAATCTTCAGTATTTGCATGTGCAATTGCATGAACTATTCCATCTATTTTCCCATTCTCATTTTTTATATTTTCGAAAACATTTTTTACTATTTCATCATTTGATGCATCATCACAAACATAAGCCTTTGCTCCTTTAAATTCTGATATAAGTTCTTCAATTTTTTCTTTATTTTCTTCACCCATATATGTAAATAATAATTCTGCACCATTTTCATATGCTGATTTAGCTATTCCAAATGCGATGCTCCATTTATTTCTTATTCCCATAATTAAAATTTTTTTATTTTTTAATATCATAATCTACCTCCTTATATTCTCCCATATTTCTAAATTTTAAATATCTATCTTGTAATATTTTTTCAGCAGTTAAAGTATTTAGGTTATTTAAATTTAAAATTATATCTTTTTTTAAATTATTTGATATGATTTCAAATTTTTCATTTTCTGAGTTATATTTAATATTATTTTCTTGTATAATTGAATCTATTATATTTAAATCATATAAATCTTGTGCAGTTAATTTCATCTTTTCTGCAGCTTCTTTAGCTTTTGATGAATCTTTCCATAAAATACTAGCATATCCTTCTGGTGATAAAATAGAGTATATTGCATTTTCTAACATAATAATTTTATTAGCAATACTTATTGCTAATGCACCACCACTTGAACCTTCTCCTATAACTACAGCTATTATAGGAACTTTTATTTTAGACATTTCAAACATACTTCTTGCAATAGCTTCTCCTTGCCCTCTTTCTTCTGCTTGAATACCTGGGTATGCTCCCTTTGTGTCAATAAAAGTAATGATTGGTCTTCCAAACTTTTCAGACTGTTTCATGATTCTTATTGCTTTTCTATATCCTTCTGGGTTAGGCATGCCAAAATTTCTTTTAACATTCTCCTTTGTATTTCTTCCTTTTTGCTGTGCTATTATAGTTACATTTTGTTTTTCAATACATCCTAAGCCACAAACAAATGATGCATCATCTCCATATAATCTATCACCTTGTAATTCAATAAATTCGTCAAACACTTTTTCTATATAATCTAAAGCTGTTTTTCTTGTTGGACATCTTGCTATTTCAACTTTTTCCCAGGCTGATAATACATCTTGCATTTTTATTTATCACCTCCATAATTTAGTGAAATTAATTTATACAAAGTGGTTTTTAATTCTTTTCTCTCTACAATTTTATCTATTAGTCCGTGTTCTAACAAAAATTCTGAAGTTTGAAATCCTTCTGGTAACGATTCACCAATTGTTTGCTCAATTACCCTTTTACCTGCAAATCCAATCATTGCACCAGGTTCTGCAAGTATAATATCACCTAGCATTGCAAAACTTGCAGTTACACCACCATATGTTGGATCTGTTAAAACAGAAATATATAATATTTTTGCTTCATCCAATTTAGATAATGCTTGTGTTGTTTTTGCCATTTGCATTAATGAAATTATACCTTCTTGCATTCTTGCACCACCAGATGCTGTAAATATTACTAATGGTATCTTGAGTTCTATTGCCTTTTCTATAGAATATGTGATTCTTTCTCCAACAACACTTCCCATACTTCCCATAAAAAAAGCACTATCCATAACACATATTACTACATCTTTCGAAAATATTTTTCCTGTTCCACATTTTACTGCCTCAGTTAATCCTGTTTTTTCCCTTAATGAGTCTAACTTTTTCTCATATTCTTCTAACTTTAGAGGATTTACTGTATCTATATTTAGTTTAAACTCTTCAAAAGTTCCCTTATCTATAATTTGTTCTATTCTTCTCCTACTAGACATTCTAAAATAATGTCCACATAATGGACAAATACTTTCATTTTCTTTTATATTTTCCTTATATAAGATTTCTTTACAATTATCACATTTAACCCATTTCCCTACTGGAATGTCTACTTTATTTGTAGGTCTATTGTTTTTTGTTTCACGCTTTTTAATTTTATCTACAATCATTTCTAATTACTTCCTTTTAAAATTTCTTTTTCAATAAAAGATGTGTCATAATTTCCTCTTATAAAATTCAAATTCGTAATCACTTTTAGTAAAAAATCTACATTTGTATCTATTCCATCAATTACTAATTCCTCTAATGCTCTTTTCATTTTTGCAATTGCTTCGTTTCTTGAATTCCCATGTGCTATTAATTTTGCAATCATAGAATCATATGTTGAAGGAATTTCATAGCCTTCATATATTGCCGTATCTATCCTTATTCCATTCCCACCTGGCAAGTGTAAACCTGTTATTTTTCCAGGACTTGGTCTAAAGTTTAAAAAAGGATTTTCTGCATTTATTCTGCATTCAATAGAATGTCCATTTGGAATTATTTTGTTTTGCTTTAATCTTAATTGTTCATCTGCTGCAATTCTTATTTGTTCTTTTATTAAATCAATACCCGTATTTTCCTCTGTAATTGGATGTTCAACTTGTATTCTTGTATTCATTTCCATAAAATAAAAGTTCTTGTTTTTATCTACCAAAAATTCTACTGTCCCAGCATTAGTATATTCTGCTACTTTTGCTACTTTTATCGCTATTTCGCCTAGTTTATTTCTAGTTTTAGCATCTATTGCAGTAGATGGAGTTTCTTCTAATACTTTTTGATTTTTTCTTTGTATTGTACAATCTCTTTCTCCTAGTTGTACTATATTTCCATATTTATCTGCTAATATTTGTATTTCAATATGTCTAGGATTTAATATATATTTTTCTATATATATTTCATCATCAGAAAATGATATTTTAGCTTCATGTTTTACAATATTATAGTTTTCTTCTAGTTCTTCTTCAGAATTTACTATTCTAATTCCTTTTCCTCCACCTCCATTTGCAGCTTTTAACATAATAGGATAACCTATCTTTTTTGATATTTTTTTTGCTTCTTCAATGTTTTCTATTGCTCCATCTGAACCAGGTATTACTGGAATTCCAGCATTTTTAAACATTTCTTTTGCTTTTGATTTATTTCCCATTTTTTCAATAACCTTATAAGATGGTCCTATAAATCTAATATTTGATTCTTCACAGATTTTTGCAAACTTACTGTTTTCAGATAAAAATCCAAATCCGTGGATGTATTCCATCTGCTCCTGTGATATTTGCAGCCTCTATAATATTTTTAAAATTTAAATAGCTTCTATTTGAACTCGCAGGTCCTATGCAAATACTTTCATCTGCTAACCTTGTATGCATGGCATCTTTATCAATTTCTGAATAAACTGCAACTGTTTTTAAATTCATTTCCTTACATGCTCTTATAATACGTACAGCAATTTCTCCTCTGTTTGCAATTAAAATCTTATTCATAACTTCTCCTTTACACTACTGCAAAAGTTAATTCTCCTTTTGCTACTACTTTTCCATCAACTGTTGCTATGGCTTCTCCTACACCTATTGGTCCTTTTTTCTTTATAATATTTACTTCTAATTTTAATCTATCTCCAGGAACAACCATTTTTTTAAATTTCATTTTGTCAATTCCACCAAATAAAGCATTCTTTCCTTTGTTTTCTTCTAAAGATAATATTGCAACCGCACCTGCTTGAGCTAAACTTTCTGTAATTAGTACACCTGGCATAATTGGATTACCAGGGAAATGTCCTCTAAAATACCACTCCTCTTTTTTTACATCTTTATATGCAGTGCATTTTTCCCCTGGAATATAACTTTCAACTTCGTCTATCATAAGAAATGGTTCCCTTTGTGGTATAATCTTTTCAATTTCTTCCCTTTTCAACATATTAAATCACCTTATCTATATAATTTTGAATAATGGTTTTCCATATTCTACTGGTTCTCCATCTTTTACATAAATTTCTGAAATTTTTCCTTCAAACTCTGACTCTATTTCGTTCATTAATTTCATTGCTTCTATAATACAAAGTACATTTCCTTTTTTTACATTAGAACCAACTTCTACATATGGCTTGCTATCTGGAGATGGCTTAATATAGAATGTTCCAACCATAGGAGATTTTACAATATTTTCTTCTATTAATTTGCTTTCTGCAACTTTTTCTTGTTTTTGCTCATATACTATTTCTGTTTTTGGTTCATTAACAATTAATTTATCTTCTCCTTTTTTCTCCATCTTTATTTTAATTCCTTCTGGGAATTCAATATCAATAGATGTTAATTTTGAATTTCCCATATCATTTATTAATTGTTTAATTTGTTCGTAATCCATTTTTTCCTCCTATTCTTTATATTTTTTTAATATAATACTTGCATTATGTCCACCAAATCCCAATGAGTTAGACATTGCTATATTTATTTCCTTATAACATGGCTCATTTGGTACAATATCTAAATCACATTCTTCATCTTTTACTTTATAATTAATCGTCGGTGGTACTAATCCATCTTGGATTGCTTTAGTAGTAATAATTGCTTCTATTGCCCCAGCTGCTCCTAATAAATGACCAGTGTTTCCTTTAGTAGAACTTACTTTAACACTTTTGCTTGAACTACCTAAAACTTTTTTTATTGCTAATGTTTCAATCGAATCATTTAAACTTGTAGCAGTTCCATGTGCATTTATATAATCAATATCTTCTGGTTTTAATTTTCCGTCTTCTATTGCACGTTTCATGGCTCTTGCACCACCATCACCATTTGGTTCAGGTGATGTAATGTGATATGCATCTGATGTTGCTCCATACCCTATTATTTCTGCATATATTTTTGCATTTCTTTTTAATGCATGTTCCAAATCTTCTAGAACTAAAATTCCTGCTCCTTCTCCCATTACAAATCCGCTTCTTTCTTTGTCAAACGGAATACTAGCTCTATTCTTATCTACTGAATTTGAAAGTGCTTTCATGTTTTCAAATCCTGCTATACCTATAGGACATATTGTAGCCTCACTTCCTCCAGCAAATATTATTTCTTCATATCCATGTTTTATTGCTCTATATGCTTCACCAATAGCATGTGTTGAAGATGCACATGCTGTTACTATTGCAATTGATTCTCCTTTTAGTCCTAAATCAATTGCAATATTTCCTGCTGGCATATTTGCAATTACCATAGGAATAAACATTGGTGACACCCTGTTATTCCCTTTTTCCATTCTTACTTCACATTGATTTTGTAATGTTATGAGTCCTCCAATCCCTGACCCTACAAATATTCCAATATTTTCAGGGTTTACACTTTCAATATTAATATCACTATCTTTGAAAGCCTCTCTTGCAGCAATTAAAGCAAACTGTGTCACTCTATCTAATCTTTTTGTTTGTTTTAAATCAAAATAATTTAGTGGATCATAATTTTTTACTTCAGCAGCTAATTTAGTTTTCATGTTCTGTGTATCAAATGAAGTTATTTCATCAATACCACATTTTTTTTCTTTTATTCCATTCCATAATTCACACACATTATTTCCAATTGGACTAATTGCTCCCAAACCTGTTATTACTACTCTTTTTTCCATTTTGATTTCCTTTCTACATTAACATTCCACCATCTACATGGATAACTTGACCTGTTATATAACTACTTCCTTCTGATGCTAAAAATTTTACAACATTTGCCACTTCCTCTGCTTTGCCTTCTCTTTTTAGTGGAATTGTATTTTTTATATTTTCTTTTACTTCATCTTTTAAAACATTAGTCATATCTGTTTCAATAAATCCTGGTGCAATTGCATTTACCAAAATATTTCTGCTAGCTAATTCTTTTGCCAAACTCTTGGTAAAGCCAATTATTCCGAGCTTTGGATGCTGCATAATTCGATTGTCCTGCATTTCCAGAAATCCCAACAACAGATGAAATATTGATTATTCTGCCACATCTTTCTTTCATCATATATGTTGCAACATTTTGACTCATATTAAATGTTCCTATTAAATTGACATCAATAACTTTTCTGAAATCTTCTTCTTTCATTCTTAATAATAACATATCTTTTGTTATGCCTGCATTGTTTACCAAAACATCAATTTTGCCAAATTCTTTTACTACAGTTTCTGCAATATTTTTGCAATCTTCATATATTGAAACATCACCTTTAACTGGCAAACATTTTACATCAAAAGCTTCTATCTCTTTTTTGGTATTTAATAGTGATTCATTTTCCTCTCTAAAATTTAATGCTATATTATACCCTTCTTTTGCAAAAGAAATAGCAATTTGTTTACCAATACCACGTGTAGCTCCTGTTACCAATACTACTTTATTCATTTTTACCTCCATTTTTTAAAAAATCTATTGTACTTTCTAATGTCTCTACATTATTTATATTCAATATATTAACATCTTTATTTGTTCTTTTTACAAATCCAGACAATGTTTTACCTGGTCCTATTTCAACAAATGTATCAATATTAAGATTTAGCATTGTTTGAATTCCAATATCAAATCTTACAGGACTTATTATATGTTTTGCTAATAAATCAGGTATATTATCATCTTTTTTATATAAAGCCCCATCTAAATTTTTTATAACATTTACTTTGAAATCATTTATTTTTATATTATTTAGTTCATTTTTTAATTCTTCTGCTGCTTTAGATAGCATTTTTGTATGAAATGGTCCAGATGTTTTTAATTCAACAACTTTTTTTGCCCCTTCACTTTTTGCTTTTTCTACTGCTTCTTGTATTGCAAGCCTTTCTCCTGATAAAACTATCTGTCCAATGCAATTATAGTTAGCAGGTGCAATAAAACCTGATTTCACACTAGAACATATATTATGTATTTTTTCTTCGTCTAAACCTAAAATAGCAATCATAGCCCAATCTCCATCTGGACATAGTTCTTGCATTAGCTTTCCTCTTTTTTCTACAACTATTACTCCATCTTCAAAAGATAATGCATTACTATATATTAAAGAAGTATATTCTCCTAGGCTTAATCCCATACATGCATCAGCCTTTATATTTTTATTTTCTAATAAATTTAATATTGCTAAACTCATTGTTAAAATACAGATTTGAGTGTTTTCAGTTTTACATAAATTTTCTTCTGTTCCTTCAAATGTAATTTTATCAATAAATTTGCCAGTAATATTATTTACCTTTTTATAAACATTTCTATATTGTTCATATTTTTCATATAAATCTTTTCCCATTCCAATAGCTTGCGCTCCTTGCCCAGGAAATAAAAAGCCAATTTTCATCTTATTTTTCTACCCTTTCTATAAAATTTTTTTCAAACAAATTACAAAATTCCATTATTACTTTATAATTATCTACATCTATATTAAATTCTTTTTTTATAGAAGTAGAATTATATATTATCTCTTCTTCTTTTGGTTTTTCATTGGTATTTATTCCAACACCAATTACTATATATTCTGCAATATCTTTCATTACTTTAGACTCAGTTAGAATTCCGCCTATTTTTTTATTATTAATCATTAAATCATTAGGTTCTTTTATCTGTATACTTATATCATATAATTTTTTAAATATTTCAACAAATATTTCTGCTATCTCTAAAGTAATATTTTCTAATTTATTTATACTGACATTCTGTTTTATTACAAATGAAAATATTATATTTCCCTCTTCGTTTGCATACCACTTTCTTCCATGAGTTCCTATACCTGAGCTTTGAGTTTTTGCAATAACTAATGTTCCATTTTCTATATTTCCACTTTCTATTTTTCGCCATATTTCTTTTTGTGTTGAATCAATTGTTTCATATATAGCTATATTTTTTGCAATCCAATTTGTTTTTATATTATTATACAATAGTTTTAATCTCCTCTTGTCTTTTTATTTTTGATGTAGTTGTTTTTATAAGTGGTGTTTCTGAAAGTACTATGCCTCTAATTGCTTTATATGGTGGCATAGTGCTATTTATTTCTTTAATTTTGTTGTTAATCGCATTATATATATCTTCTTGTTCATATGCATTATATGCTTCTTTTACTATATCTCTATCAAATACTATTTTAGAATAAATTTTTACATCATCTTTATCTTTTTTAGTAGATTTTCCGAAAATGAATGATTCTTTTACACCAGTGATTTTATTTACCAAATTTTCCATTTCTTCTGGAAAGATATTTTTCCCATTTTTTAGTACTATAACACTTTTCTTTCTTCCACAAATAAATATATAACCATCTTCATCTATTGTAGCTAAATCTCCTGTATGAAACCATCCATCAACTATTGCTTCTTTAGTAGCTTCTTCATTTTCAAAATACCCCAACATAATATTAGGCCCTTTTACTACTAGCTCACCTATTCCTTCTTCATTAACATCTTCTAGCCTAGCTTCCACATGTGGAACTGCTTTTCCTACTGATCCAACCCTAAAGTTTGAATTAGTTTCAACTGCTATAACAGGTGATGTTTCTGTTAGTCCATATCCCTGGCATAGATTAATTCCCCAATCTCTAAAAGCTTGTTCAACATTTTTATCTAATGCTGCTGCTCCACTTAGTAATAATCTTATGTGTCCACCAAAGAAATCATGAATTTCCTTAAATACTTCCTTTTTTTCTTCCATACTATGGTTTTTATATTTTTCCATTAATTTTTGAGTTTCTTGTAATTTTCCTTCTTTCTCTAATTTTCTTATAATATTTCTATATATGTTTTCATAAATTGCTGGAACAAAAGATGAAAATGTAATTTCATATTCTTTCAAATTTTCTACAATATATTTTATTCCATCACAAAAAGACGTTTGTGCTCCTAGGTATAAGGAAAATAGAAATCCAACAGTACAACCAAATACATGGTGAACTGGCAAAAATGATAATATTCTGTCATCACTACTTACATCTAATATAGATGCAATATCCATTAAGTTAACTGCAATATTCTTATGTGATAAACTAACAACCTTAGATTCAGATGTTGTTCCAGATGTAAATAACATAATACTCATTTTTTCTGGTTCAATCACACTATTTATAAATCTTTTATCTCCATTTTCAATTAATTTTCTTCCTTTTTCAATAAGCTTAAATTCAGAATAAATCCCATCTTTATTTTCAGATGTATCCATAGAAATTAAAAATTTTAGATTTGTATTTTTATTACTTATAATTTTTTTAAGTGCCTCTTCATATTTTTTAGAGTAAAAAATAGCTTCTACGTGTGAACGTTTTATTAATTTTTCTAATTCGTTTTCAGGCAATGATCTATCTAATGGCACTACAATACCAGTTCCACAAACCACTGCTAAGTATGCCATTTCCCATTCATATCTGTTTTCTCCAATTACTGCTATTCTTTTATTTTTTAACCCTAAATCTATTAATGCTGTTCCTAAATGATCTATCATTTCACGCACCTGTTTATGCGTTATAACCTCATATTCTTTATTTGCTTTTCTTATTTTATAAGCAGGCTTATCTCCATACATTTTACCTGTTTTATTTAACATATCTTTTAAATCAGTTATTTCTATACATGTTTTTAAATCCGTCATTATTTTCCTCCTATAAAAATTATTTTAAATCATTATTATATATATCATAATTTTCATAGGTTTTAAATAGACTGACGGGTCAGTTCAGTTTGAGATTTAATAATTGTTTAAATATTTAACATTTTGTTCATTAGATAAATTATATATTTCTAATTTGTTTGAATTCATGTTTTTTTCATTTAAACAAATTCCTGTAATTTGATTATTATAATATGTTTTATAATAATATATTCCCTTAGTTGCATTTATACATGATGAATATATTGTCATATCATTTCTCTCTTCTTTTGTAATTACAGTACCTTCTATTACAGCAACAGAATCTAATATATGAAAAACTTGAGAAATGTTTTTATCATTTTCACTATACTTTATTGAATTAAATTTATTAAAAGTCGCTCTTACAAATCTTGATGTTGGAGTTACATCACCAGGCAATCCAATCATTCCCATTCCTTGTCCATATCCATTTAATTCTATTTTATCAGAAAATCTATTTATTGCTGTTTTAGAAGTCAAATTCATATAATTATTTAAATTGGTTTTATGAAAATAAAAAGGAGGATTGTTTGTTAATACACCATATGGGTTATCATATACTTTAAGTCCTTCTTCTGTTTGCTCTACAACTATACTCTTTTCTCTATCACTAATCATCCAATGTAAATCTGCTACTGGCAATTCTTTATTAAAATTTTCATTTGTTATATTTAATTTGTTTATTCCATTTAGTACTTCTAATACATTTGAAAAACTTCCCAGAATCCATGGGATAAATTCAAATGTAGCAATATTTTTATAATCGTTTTTCTGTTTATTATATTTGGCATTACCAGGAAAATACAGTCCAGCAATACAAAGGCCTTTTTCATTACAAGAATCAGCATATAATGGATAATTATCATAACATGTTGCCATACCAATAAAAGAATATTTATTATAAAAATTATTTCCATTTCTAAGTTTAAATAAGTAATTTCTCGGTGTAATTATAACTTTTTCTCCAAAGTTATATTCTAAGTCTAAATTTCTACCAAAATAAAAATCATTACTATTAAATGATATACATGTACACATATTCTTTAAAATCACTTCCTGTATTTAGGATATCCAAAATTTGATTTTAAAATCATTATTTTATTTTTTCTTTTATTCTTACCAATATATTAAGTGCATCTATAGGCGTAAGTCCATTTAAATCTATCTTATCAATCTCATGAGCTATTTCTGCTAATTTATAATTATACATATCTAATTGACCTGGCACTGCTTTTTTTTCTTCTTTAGTCTTTATTGTTACTTTTCTTTCTAATGTTTTTAATATTTCGTTTGCTCTTGATGTTACAATCGTTGGAACTCCCGCTAATTTTGCAACATGTATTCCATAGCTTTCATCTGTTCCACCTCTTATTATTTTTCTTAAGAAAATTATGTCTTCACCTTTTTCTTTTACGGCAATTGAGTAATTTTTTACCCCTTCTAATTTTTCTTCAAGTTCTGTTAGTTCATGATAATGTGTAGCAAATAGAGTTTTTGCCCCACATTTTTCTTTGTTGGATATAAATTCAGCAACAGCCCATGCAATAGAAAGCCCATCATATGTTGAGGTTCCTCTACCTATTTCATCTAATATTACAAGACTTTTCTTTGTTGCTTCTTTTAATATTGTTGCAACTTCCATCATTTCTACCATAAATGTACTTTGCCCCATACTCAAATCATCAGATGCACCAACTCTAGTAAAGATCTTATCAACTACTCCTATTTTAGCATAGCTTGCAGGTACAAAACTTCCAATTTGTGCCATAAGAGTAATTAATGCGACTTGTCTCATATATGTAGATTTTCCTGCCATATTAGGTCCAGTTATGATAGATAATCTGTCTGTTTCGTTATTTAAATATGTGTCATTTTGTACAAACTCTCCACTTGGTAACATTTTTTCTATTACAGGGTGTCTACCATCTTTTATATCTATTTCATTTCCATTATCTACAATTGGCATTGTATAATTTAAATCTTCTGCCACATTGGCAAATGATGTTAGTACATCTAATGTAGAAATAACTTCTGATGTTTTTTGTAATCTTTCTATTTGAGATGTTATTTTGTTCCTTATATCTACAAAAATATCATACTCTAGTGAAACTATTTTTTCCTCTGCACCTAAAATTTCTTCTTCCATGTCTTTTAATTCTTGTGTTACATATCTCTCACAACCAGTTAGAGTTTGTTTTCTAATATAATTATCTGGAACCATATTTAAATTTGACTTTGTAACTTCAATATAATATCCAAATACTTTTGTATATCCAACTTTTAAATTTTTTATTCCGTGTTTTTTCTCTTTCTTTGTTTTCTATTCCTATAATCCAATTTTTTCCTTCAGTAGTTGCTTTTCTTAATCTGTCTACATCTGAATTATATCCAGTTTTTATTATTCCTCCTTCTTTTATAATCAATGGTGGATCTTCAATTATAGATTTGTCTATTAATTCAAACACATCTTGCAATACATCTAGTCTTTCATATAGCTCTTTTAGCATTTCTGAATTAGTAGTTTGCAATAATTGTTTTAATTCTGGTAATTGTTTTAAAGAATTTTTTAAAGAAATCATATCTCTTGCATTAGCATTTCCATACGACATTTTACCAGTTAGTCTTTCTATGTCATATATTCTTTTTAAATTCGAAACAATATCCCCTCTTAGAATTAATTGTTCTTTTAATTCACTTACTGATTTTAACCTTCTATTTATTTCAAACACATCAACTAGAGGATCGTTTAGCCATCTTCTTAAATGTCTGCCACCCATAGAAGTTGATGTTTTGTCTAATACCCAAAGCAAAGTTCCCTTTTTAGACTTATCTCTCATTTTCTCTGTTAATTCTAAATTCCTTCTTGCATTTAAATCAAGAGACATATATTTTTGTATTTTGTATATTTTAATATTTTTAATGTGTTCTAATTTTATTTTTTGAGTTTGATCCAAGTATGCTACTAAACCATTTATAGCTGGTATTGCAAAGCTTTCGCTTCCTATTTCTGTCTTTTTGTTTAAATCATCTATAATATTATATTTTTGCAATATATCAATAGAGTTCTTAAATTCTTGTTCATTTTCATTGGTTATGTATACACTAAATCTTTCTAAAATTTTGCTTATTTCACTTGTTGAATTATATAATAATTCATTTACAATTATTTCTGCTGGCATAAATCTTGCAATTTCATCTATTAACTTTGGAAAATTATTTGTATCTTTTATTTCTGATGCTAAAAATTCTCCTGTTGTTACATCGCAAACTGCAATTCCAAAATATATTCCAGTTTTAAATATAGACATTATATAATTATTCTTTTTTTCATCTAGTAAATTACCTTCTATTACTGTGCCAGGTGTTACAACTCTTACTACATCTCTTTTTACCATTCCTTTTGCATATTTTGGATCTTCCAATTGTTCACATATTGCTACTTTATATCCTTTAGTAATCAATTTTGCTATATAACTTTCTGCTGCGTGAAATGGAACTCCACACATTGGTGCTTTTTCCTCTTGTCCACATTCCCTGCCAGTTAATGTTATTTCTAATTCCTTTGAAGCTGTTATTGCATCATCAAAAAACATCTCATAAAAATCTCCAAGTCTATAGAAAACAAGGCAATCTTTATATTGTTCTTTAATTTCTAAATAATGTTGCATCATTGGTGAAAATTCAGCCATATTTTTCTCCTTTACAATTCAATGTTTTTTTCGTTATTTCTTAATTCACTTTCTATTCTAGATTCTGCTAATCTTCTTCTACTCTTAGTAGATGGTGATATATTATTAGTTTTAATACCTTCTTTATATCTAATTCTTGCTCTAAATTCATCTTTTGTCTCATCTTGTGTATGAAAAAAATCTTTTTCACGGTTTATTATAAATCTTTCAAAATCAATCTTTTCTTCTTTGGATTTTAAAATATCTGTTAATTTTTTTCTGGCTTTATTAGCTTTTGATAATAATTCATAATATTTTAATAATTCTGGATCCTCTTCTTCTAGTTGTCCCTTTGCTTTATTTATTAACTTTTTTAGCCAGGTATCTGTCATATTATATTTTTTTGCTGTTTGCTTTATTGTTAAACCTTTATATATCATTTCGAATATTACAGCACTTATATCTAAATTCTCAAAGTCATGTGGCTTATATGGAAATTTTTTTATATATTTTTTGTATAAATCCAAATTTAAGTGTTCAAGCTCCATAATAACTTTTTCTAAAGTTCTATAGTCACATCTCCATTCTTTAACAATTTCTTGTCTTGAGTATTTTCCATCAATTAATCCTTGTACAATTTTTTCAAGTTCTTGTTTTGTAATATCATTCAAATTGCTTTTTCTCACTTAATTATTTCCCCTTTCAAATACCACATATGTTCAGATATAACTTTAACATTAATCATTTTTCCTATATTATCAGTTTTTCCTTCGAAAACTATAACCTTTCCACTTTCTGTTCTTCCAGTTAACATTTTAGGATTATTTTTGCTTGTACCTTCTACTAATACATATTGAATTGTGTTTACATATTTCTTATTATTATCTGCTATTTGTTTTTCTACTAATTCTTTTAATCTATTAAATCTTTCATGTTTTACTTTTTCTTCCACTTGATTTTCCATTTTATCTGCAATTGTTCCTTTTCTTCTTGAATATATAAACATAAATACTTGTTCAAAGTTTACTTTTTTTACTACATCTAGTGTGTCCTCAAAATCTTTTTCTGTTTCTTCTGGAAAACCTACAATTATATCTGTTGTAAATAAAACATTTCCTATTTTGTTTTTTATCTTTTTTACTAGTTCTAAATATTGTTCTTTTGTATATTTTCTATTCATTTTTTTTAGTATATTTGAACTTCCAGATTGAAGTGGTAGATGTATGGTTTTAGAAATTTTATTACTATTTTTTATTGCATCTATAACATCATCTGTAAAATCTTTTGGATGTGGAGACATAAATCTTATTCTTTCAATCCCATCAATTTTATCTATATCATTTAACAAATTTGCAAAATTGTAATCTTCCATGCATTTATATGAATTTACATTTTGACCTAATAATGTAATTTCTTTATATCCTTCATCTGCTAATTTTTTTACTTCATTTAAAATATCATCTTTGTTTCTACTTCTTTCTCGTCCTCTAACATATGGTACAATACAATATGAACAAAAATTGTTACATCCATACATTATAGTTACATATGCTTTTGTTAAACTTTCTCTTTTTATTGGTAATCCCTCATATATTTCTCCATCAATATCTATTACATCTTTTATTTTTTTATTTTGTATTGCATTATATAAATCTTCTGGTAATTTATGTAATGTATGTGTTCCAAATATAATATCTACATATGGATAGCTTTTATTTAACTTGTCTTGAATGTGCTTTTCTTGCATCATACATCCGCCAATGGCAATTATAATATTATTTTTTCTTTTTAATTCTTTAAGTTCACCTAATTTCCCAAATAATTTTTCTTCAGCATTTTCTCTTACACAACATGTGTTAAAAATAACAAGATTTGCTTCATTTAGATCAGAAGTTTTTGTATATCCACATTGTTCTATCATTCCACATATTTTTTCAGAATCATTTTCATTTAAGCTACATCCCATTGTATATATACAATATTTCTGTCCTTTTTTTATTAAATCTCTTGTTTTATTTATATAATCTTTTTGTATATCTATTTCGTTCAATTTTCTCCTCCTACATTATGTTCATTATTTTATTATATTTAGACAATTTTTTCAAGTTTTTTGTTAAAGATGAAAAAATGAGATAAAAATATATTTTACCTCATCTTCATATAATAGAAAAATAAAACCGTACTTAATGTACGGCTTATTTTATTCAATACCATATTTTTTCTTAAATCTATCTGCTCTACCACCTGTTGTATTTTGTTTTAAGTTTCCAGTCCAATAAGGATGGCATTTAGAACAAACATCTACTTTTATATCTTTTTTTGTTGAATTTGTCTCAAATTCATTTCCACAAGCACATGTAATTTTTGTACTATTATATTCTGGATGTATTCCTTGTTTCAATGTTATTCACCTCTTCCTAAATATTCCACTAAAATTTTCTATTTAATATATTAACATATTTTTATAGCAATTGCAAGTATCAGTTTGAATTTTGAACTGACATCACATAATCTACAGATGAATTTATTTCTTGTTCGAATGACATTTTAGTTATTAATTTAGATATTATATTATATAAACATGCAATTATTAGTATAATAAATAACAATCTTTTCCAAAACTTTGACATAATTAAATCAATCTCCTCAATTTTTATTATACTATAAAATAAATTTTTGTCAACTGCAATATTTATCATCGCTACTAGGTATTTAAGGCATATTATAATTAAAATAATATAATATACTAAAAACTGCAATCATCAATAAGATAATTACCGGAATAAATACAAAAACATATTTTGATTGTTTTTTTATACTTTTTATAACATTTTCTCTATCCTCTAATATTTTAGTATTAATTAAATTTATAAAAGTATCAATAACAAATAAAATAATCTTATGGAACAAAAGTGAAACTTCGTTTCACTTTTGTTCTCATTTAATAAACAAATATATTTTATAAGCTTGCTACTTTAAATATTTACTATACATATATCCATAATTTCCATTATATTTTACTTTTGCCCATCCTTCTTCTTCTGAATATACTATAACTTCTTTTCCATATGGATATGCCCCAATTATATTACTATTTGTACTTGGTCCGCTTCTAATGTTTAATCCTATTTTAGCTGTAACTTCTTTTGTGATTTCTTTTTCATTGTCAACCTTTTCTGTATATTCTAAATATATCCATCCCTTTTCTGTTTTTCCCCAACCATTAGATTCAGCAATTATCGTTACAATCTCACCTTTTGAATATCCTCCATTTCTACTATAGTTAATGCTTGCTCCATTTCTAATATTTAGTCCAATATTTGCTGTTATTATAGCTTGATAGCTTGTTTCGCTTACATAAGGCTCGTCGTTTGGAATCGTTTCTACAGTTGTTGTATTTTCAGTTATATCTATTCTATCATTTTGATAACAGAAAAAGCTTGAGTAATTTGCATATTGTCTAAAATTATTTATACTACAATTTAAAGTATAACCATCTTCATCAATTGATATTTTTCCCCTTCTAGTACTTGTTTCAAATTTTCCTTTGTATAAATAAGGATCATATATTTTTATGTTATCTCCATCAATTCCTATAAGAATTACAAAATGTCCTCCATATGTGAATAATCCTTGCCCACATGCTGCAACTACATAATTATTGTTTTTTAATGCTTCTATTGCATCATCTAACTTGTATACTTGTTTATAACCTATATCGAAAACATCTGCAATCCACTTAAATGCTGACCAATAAGTTCCATTATTTGCTGAACGATAACCGTAATTTACAAATAATTCTGCCATTTTATCTGGAGTTATTGAACCTTTTATTGAACTTACAATCATTGCTGCAGCTGTTGGACCACAACCAGAAATTCCTATTGTTTGTTCACTATTTCCTGTTGATGTATAAGGAATATTCTTCCATCTACTATCTATTTGAGAATAATATGTTAAGCCTTTATAACTTCCTAAAGATACATTTGGTACTTTTTCAGCACCATTGTATGCTATTTCTCCTTGTTCTTCAAAAGATTCGTTTTCTAAATTTATTTCTTGTACTTCAAGTGTTTGTTCTTCTATTTCTGTTAATTCTGGAATTACTACTACTTCTTTAGATATTTCTTCTGAAATTTCATTTATGTTATTTGTAATATCTGATTTATTATTTAGTAGTATACTACATAAAATTATGCTCCCTATTAGAAGTAAAAGTACAGTTACTATTACAACTTTTGTTATTTTTCCCATAGATCATGCCTCCTACTATTTTACATGTTGTTTATTCATTTTGCATTTAATATATTTTATGGAAAAATCAAACAAAATGTTATTAATTTAAAATTATGGAATTGGTTTGAAACTGCTGAAATATTAATGTTAATATAGATACCATATACAATAAAAAAAACACATATTATTGAATTTTTTGTTCAATAATAATGTGTTATTTATTTTTTTAGATTACAATTATTTATTTTTTGCATCTAAAGAGTCTAAATTATCTAGAGCCTTTCCAGTACCTATTGCTACACAACTAATTGCATCATCAGCAATCATTACATTAATTCCTGTTTGTTCATGTAATAGCTTGTCTAATCCATCAATTAAACAACCACCACCTGTCATGTATATTCCTTTTTCGTTTATATCTGATGCTAGTTCTGGTGGTGTTCTTTCTAATACAGAATGAACTGCTTCTATTATCATTCCTGCTGGTTCTTGCAATGCTTCCATCATTTCACTTGATTTAATAGTCACTGTTTTTGGAAGACCAGAACTTAAATCTCTTCCCCTTATATCCATTTCAACATCTTGTATTTTAGGATATACACATCCTATATTTACTTTAAGCTCTTCTGCAGTTCTCTCTCCTATTATTATATTATGTTTCCTTTTTATATATTTTACGATATATTCATCAAATTTATCTCCAGCAACTTTTAATGATGTGCTTACAACAGAGCCACCAAGAGATATAACAGCTATATCAGTTGTTCCTCCACCAATATCTACAATCATATTTCCACATGGTTTTGAAATATCAATTCCTGCACCTATTGCTGCTGCTATTGGTTCTTCAATTAAATAAACTTTTCTAGCACCTGCTTGTATTGCAGCATCTATAACAGCTTTTTTCTCTACTTCTGTTACTTGTGAAGGTATACATATCATCATCCTAGGTGCAAATATAAATCTGCCACATAATTTATTAATGAAATGTTTTAACATTTTTTCAGTAACAGTATAGTCTGATATAACTCCATCTTTCAAAGGTCTTGTTGCCACTATATTTCCAGGTGTTCTTCCAAGCATTTTTCTTGCATCTGTTCCTATTGCTAATACATCTCCTGTTACATTGTTTATTGCTACAACTGAAGGTTCTCTTAAAACAATTCCTTTTCCTTTAACATAACCTATAACAGTAGCTGTTCCTAAATCTATACCAATATCTTGTCCAAAACCAAACATTATATTTCTTTCCTTTCAGTAAAATTACAATTTCATTACATTTTCATTGCAATTATATTACATTGTGCCAAAAATATCAATCCCTTTTTCCTTTTTTTAAGAAAAACTTAAAATGAGTGGAAAACTAAACATCCACTCATTTTAAGTTTTTTGCTTTTTAAACTTTTAATACTCCACCTATTACTCTATTTTCCTCTGTTACATTAGATATTACTGGTGCCCCACCTGATATTATTACAAAATCTCCTTTATTTATTAATCCTTGTTCTTTTGCTGTTTCTATTCCTAATTGTAACATATTTTCTATTTTTTCTTGTTTTCCAAATAGATTTGGTATTATATTCCAAGCTAATCCCAATTGCCTATATGTAATTTCATTGTCTGTTATAGCATATACAGGACATTGTGGTCCAAAACTAGATATTAACCTTGGTGTGTCTCCTTTTTGTGTATATGCAAATATTACTTTTGCATCTATATTCATTGCATTTGCACAGATTGAATGACATATATGAAATTCATAATTTGAAGAACTTTCGTTATATTCTCTATTTCTAAATCTTTTCCAATATTTTATACTAGATTCTACCTTTCTTGCAATTTTATCCATTGTTTGCACACATTCTACGGGATAACTTCCCATAGCAGTTTCTGCTGATAACATTATTGCTGAACTTCCATCATATATTGCATTTGCCACATCACTAACTTCTGCTCTTGTTGGTCTTGGATTGTTTACCATTGACTCTAACATTTGTGTTGCAGTTATAACTGGTTTTGCAGCTCTATATGTTTTCTTTATGAACTGTTTTTGTAAAACAGGAACTTCTTCCATTGGAATTTCAACTCCTAAGTCACCACGTGCAACCATTATTCCATCTGAAACTTCTAGTATTTCATCAAAGTTATTTATTCCTTCTCTATTTTCTATTTTTGAAATTATTTTTATGTGTTCACCATTGTTTTCTTTTAATACTTTTCTTATTGCTAATACATCTTCTTTTTTGCGCACAAATGATGCTGCTATATAGTCAAATCCTGCTTTTATTCCATATTTTATATCTTCAATATCTTTTTCTGTTATACTTGGTAAATTTAGCTTTAAATCTGGAATATTTATACTTTTACTGTTTGTTAATACTCCACCATGTATTATTTCACATTCAATATCCTTTTCTCTTATTTCTATTACTTTTAATTCTATTGTTCCATCATTTACTAAAATTGTTTTTCCTATGTCTACATCTTTATATAAATCTTTGTATGTTACAGAAACTTTTGTATTATCTCCTAATACATCTTCATTTAATAAAGTAAATTTTTTTCCATCCTCAAGATATACTTGTTTTTCTGCAAATTTTCCAATTCTTATTTCTGGTCCTTTTGTGTCCAGTAATAGTGGTATTGGCAATTTTAGTTCATCTCTTACTTCTTTAAACATATTAATTCTGTCTTCTTGGTCAACATAGTTTCCGTGTGAGAAGTTTATTCTTCCTACATTCATTCCTGCTAGCATTAATTTTCTAAGCATTTCTTTGCTATCAACAGCTGGTCCTATTGTACATACTATTTTTGTTTTTCTTGTCATTTAAAACATCCTTTCTTATTTCGTTATCCATTTTATTAAATTTAAATTTTCTGCATCAAGAATCATTTTATTTTTGGGCATAACCCTATATGTATAGCCATAGTTTCCACCATCTTTAAATTCTATTTCTGTAATGAAATTATAGATTCTTTCTTCTTCTTTTGAACTTTCTAATTTCATTGGTATTATTCCTATTTTTTCTATTGTTCCATTATCTAATATTTTTCCTAAGTATGTTTCTACTTCTATATCTTCTACATTTATGTTTGGAAGTTTCACTGTACAACTAACCGTCATTTTGCTTCCTGCGTCTATTGATAGTTCTTCTATATTTTCTTGCTGGCTTATTTCTATTTTGTTCCAATTTAAATATAAATTTTCTTTCCATTCATTAAATGAGGCTACTTCTTCTAAGCTGTTATAATATTTTTTGGATAAATTACATAATGGCATATATAATTTATCTGTATAATCTACAAGCATTCTAGATGTACTAAATTTCCCGCCTGTTGATATTATAGAGTTTTTCATAAGTGTAAGCCATTCTTCTGATAATCCATTTTTACCTATATTATAATATGCTGGAATGATTTTATTTTCTAATATATTATATATACTTTGGCTATCTTCCATGTCTTGTACTTCATATGATTCATAATTAGTACTTTTACCTATTGCCCAACCATTTTTTTGGTTATATCCTTCAGCCCACCATCCATCTAATATACTGAAGTTTATTACACCATTAACAGCTGCCTTTTGCCCACTTGTACCAGAAGCTTCCATAGGGCGTCTTGGATTGTTTAGCCAAACATCTACTCCACTTATTAAATGTCTTGCAACTGCAATATTGTAATCTTCTAATACAAATACTTTTCCTTTAAATTGTGGCATCATTGATATCTCGTGTATGTTTTTTATTAGATCTTGCCCTTCTTTGTCTGCTGGATGTGCTTTTCCTGCGAATATTATTTTAACAGGTCTTTTAGCATCATTTAATATTTTGGTTATTCTTTCTAAATCTTTAAATATTAAATTTGCTCTTTTATATGTTGCAAACCTTCTTGCAAATCCTATTATTAAATCATTATCATTAAGTCCTGAAACTATTTCATTTATTTCTATTGCTCCTATTCCGCTTCTTCTTAATCTGTTACTAATATTTTCTTGAACAATTTTTATTAATTTTTGTTTTCTTTCTTTATGTACTTCCCATAATTTATCATTTGGAATTGAATTTACTTTTTTCCATACATTTTCATCAAAAATGTTTTCTTGCCAATATGGCATTAAATATTTATTATATAGTTCCTTTAAACTTGGTGCAAGCCAAAAACATGTGTGTATTCCGTTTGTTACATGAGTTATTGGAGATTCTGCTGGCAAAATATTAGGCCATACTTCTGAAAATAGCTCTCTTGAAACAGCTCCATGTAATTTGCTTACTCCATTTTTCTTGCCAGCTATTTTTAGTGCTAATATTCCCATATTAAATCCAGGTTCTAGTTCTTTTTTAGGATTCATACCTAATCTTAAAAATTCTTCTCTGCTTAGGTTTAGTCTTGGCCAAAAGTTTTTGAAATACTTTTCTACTAAATTTATATCAAATATATCATTTCCTGCTGGTACTGGTGTATGTGTAGTAAATACTGTTTTAGCTGAAACTATATCTTTTGCCATATCAAATGAAACTTTTTTTTCTGCTATTATGTCTTTTATTAATTCTACTGTTACAAAAGATGAATGCCCTTCATTCATATGATATAGCGTAGGCTTTAACCCTAATATTTGTAATAAATGTACACCTGCCATTCCTAAAATTATTTCTTGCTGTATTCTTGTTTCTCTATCTCCACCATATAATCTTAATGTTACTTGTCTATAATCTTCACTATTTTGTTCTATATCTGAATCGAGTAAATATAATTTAACTCTTCCAACATTTATCTGCCATACTTTTAAATAGATTTTCTTTTTAGGAAATCTTACATATATTATTAATTCTTCTCCATTTTCATCTTTTACTGGTATTATTGGCAAATCTCTTATATCTATATTTGTATATTCTGTTTCTTGTATTCCATAGCCATTTATTTTTTGATGAAAATATCCATTTTTATATAGCAAGCCTACAGCAACAAATGGTAATCCTAAATCACTTGCAGACTTTAGATGATCTCCTGATAATATTCCGCAATCCACCTGAATATATTGGGATTGTCTCATCTAGTCCATATTCTGCTGAAAAGTAAGCAATTAAATCATCTTTATTTTCTGGATATTTTTTTGCAAACCATGTATTCTTACTATTCATATAATCATCAAAGTTTTGCACTACTTTATCATACTCTTTAATAAAGTCTTGATTTTCTGCCACTTCTTCTAATTTTGCTTGTGAAACTAAGTTTAAAAATTTAATCGGGTTTTTTAGTACTCTTTCCCAGAGATCAAAATCAATTTGTTTAAATAATTTCAAAAATTCAGTATTCCATGTCCACCAAAGATTTCTTGATATTTCTGATAATCTATTTATTCTTTTAGGTAATTGTGGATTTACCTTTATTTTATTGAATATGTACATTTTTAAATTCCTCCTTTGTAACTTATATTATTATCTATTATAAAACATTTTTTGTCAAATATTTTTTCTATATAACTTATCTGTTCCTCAAAAAATCAACTAACGCATTTATCATATTAATCAAAATTCCCAATGCCACAACTACCCATACTATCGTCGCAACTCTTTTTTGAATGCTTGGTTTTGATTTTACAGTATCATAGTTGTACTTCTCCACTAGTATATCCATGTAATTTGGATTTTGATATCTGGTTTCTAATACTAAATATTTTTTTCTTATTAAATATCTTCTACGTAACCTTTTTGGAAATATGTACATTAATGTATATTCTTTATCATTTATTATAATATCCTCTCTAGTTTTAGGTAATAAGTCATATGTTGATAATTTAAATTTATAAAGGTTTAAATCTCGATTGATTAAAAATTCATATTCATCTGACTCGAGTCTTTCATCTATTTCATCTGAAAAAATAAATAATTTTAGAAATTCTTCAATCTTATTTAAATCTTCTTCAATCATGTATTTAATAGGTATAGTTGCTGTACTTCTTAAGTTTCTACCGACAATCCATAAAGTAATTTCTCTTCCATAAAAGTTTTTTGTTGCATCGTCCATAATGTACACTCTTTCCATGTCACACATTTTAATTACTTTTTTTCCAATATGTAATTTTTCTGAATCAGCATATATTCTTACATCATCTTCATAAAGTGGATTTCTTTTTTTTACTATAAAATCTTGTATTTCTTTTTTTCTTTTTATTACCATTCTACTCATGTTATTATACTTATCTCTTAGTTCATATACTTTACTACATACTTCCATAGAATTCATACCCCTTTTATATACCTTTTTAATATATCATATTTTTCTATTTAATACAATTAAAAGACATAAAATACTAAATTTTCTTTGTATTCAAAAGACTTTAAATAATAAGAACAAAAGTGACATAAATCAACTTTTGTTCTTATTATGTTTTTTAATAAATTTCATCTTCTATATTAAGTAGTCTATTATATTTAGCTACTCTGTCTGTTCTACATGGTGCCCCTGTTTTAATTTGCCTGCTATTTAGTCCGAACTGCAATATCTGCTATAGTGGTGTCTTCCGTTTCACCTGATCTATGTGATATTATTGTTCTATATCCATTTGCCTTAGCAAGTTCTACTGCCTTTATAGTCTCTGTTAATGTTCCTATTTGATTTGGTTTTATTAATATACTATTTGCGACTCTTTCTTCTATTCCTTTTGCTAATCTTTTTATATTTGTAACAAATAAATCATCTCCGACTAATTGCACTTTATTCCCTATTCTGTCTGTTAGTATTCTCCATGCTTCCCAATCTTCTTCAGCTAAACCATCTTCTATTGATATTATTGGATATTTTTCTACTAATTCTTCCAAAAATTCTATCATTTCTTTTTTGCTCTTTAATTTATCTGTTTTCCAAAAATAATATCCTTCTTTTCCTATTTTCTTGGCTTCTTCATACATTTCTGTGCTTGCTACATCTAAAGCTATTGCTACATCTTTTCTTGGCTCATATCCTGCTATTTTTATTGCTTGTAATATAAGTTCTATTGCTTCTTCTTCATTTTTTAAATTTGGTGCAAAACCTCCTTCATCACCTACTGCAACTGAATAACCTTTTGCTGTTAATACTTTCTTTAAATTATGATATACTTCTGTTCCAATTTGTAAACATTGCTTAAAATTTTTTCCACCAATTGGTACAATCATGAATTCTTGTATGTTTAAATTATTATCTGAATGTTTTCCACCATTTAAAATATTCATCATTGGCATTGGAAGTAATCTAGCATTTATTCCTCCTATATATCTGTAAAGTCCAAGTCCTAATGAATTAGCTGCAGCCTTTGCTACAGCCAATGAAACCCCTAATGTTGCATTTGCACCTAATACAGATTTATTTTCTGTTCCATCTAATTTTATTATTTCTTCATCTATCTTTGCTTGATCATATACATTCATGTTTTCAAGTTTTTTTGCAATTTTTTTGTTTACATTGTTTACTGCTGTTTGTACCCCTTTGCCTAAGTATCTTTCTTCTCCATCTCTTAATTCAACAGCCTCAAAACTTCCTGTTGATGCTCCAGATGGTACTATTGCAGTCCCGTGAAAACCGCCTTCTGTAATAACTTCAACTTGTACAGTTGGATTTCCTCTTGAATCTAGTACCTCTAATGCCTTTATTTCTTTTATTCCTAAATAATCTTTCATTTAATCATCCTTTCAGAACTAAAAATACCTATATTGGTATTATATCCCAACATAGGTATTTTATTCTGCAAAATTTCTATTTTTTTATATTTCTATTTCTTCTTCAAATTCATCTCTTCTTTCCTTCTTTGATGTTTTTCTTGCTATTCTATCACTTTCTTCTTTATATGCTACTAAATAATAGGACTTTCTTGATTGTGGTTTTTTGCCTTCTTTCGCATCTTTTATCCCATTTTCTATATCATTTAATATTTTTAGAATATGTTCTTTTTCTTCTGGAGACAATTTAGATAACCTTTCTATTTTCTTTTTAAATCTTTCATCATACTCTATTTTTCTAACATTTCTAAGCATATTGTTACCTCTTTTTATAATATTTTAAATTATAAAGCATTTATTCTTTCTTCAATATTTTTTAGTATTTCATTAAATTTAGCCAATTTTTCCGTTTCTTCTTCAACTTTTTGTTTTGGTGCTTTAGCCATGAATCCAGGGTTTGATAACATTTTTTCTGTTTTAGATTTTTCTGTTTCTATTTTTTCTTTTTCCTTTAGCAGTCTTTGTCTTTCTTCTTCTATATCCACTAAGTCTTCAAAAGGTATAAATATCTCCATATTTTTAGTAACAATTGAAACTACATTTTGTTCTATGTTTTCCTTATTTTGTTTTATTATAATTTCATCTGCAAATCCTAGTTTTTTTATAAATTCTTGTGAATTTTCTATAAACTCTTGATATTTAGTTGTTACAAATATTATCTTAGATTTTTTTGATGGATGTACATTCATATTTGCTCTTACATTTCTTATTTCTGTTATCACTTGTTTTATTTCTTCAATTTCTTCTTGCGAATAGCTTAGTTTTTCTTCATATACTGGATATTCTGAGATCATAATACTTTCATCTTCATTATATAGTTTTGTATATATTTCTTCTGTTATAAAAGGCATAAATGGGTGTAATAATTTCAATGAGTCTCCTAGTACCTTGTTTAAAACATATTGTGCAGTTCTCCTACTTTTGTTTTCTTTATTATATAATCTTGGTTTTACAATTTCAATATACCAGTCACAAAATTCGTCCCACATAAATGTGTATATTTTTTCAAGAGCTATTCCTAATTCATATTTATCTAAATTGTTTCTTACTTCTTTTATTAAATTGTTTAGTTTTGATAAAATCCACTTATCTTCATATTCTAATTTTATTTTATTTTCTTCATAATCATCTAAATTCATTAAAACAAATTTAGATGCATTCCATATTTTATTAGTAAAGTTTCTTGCAGATTCTATTCTTTCTTCACTATATCTTATATCATTTCCAGGTGAATTGCCTAATATAATAGAAAATCTTAAAGCATCTGCTCCCACTTTATCTATAACTTCTAATGGATCTACTCCATTTCCTAAACTTTTAGACATTTTTCTTCCTTGTGAATCTCTTATTAATCCATGAAATAATACAGTCTTAAATGGTATTTCTCCCATATGTTCCAATCCTGAAAATATCATTCTTGCAACCCAGAAAAATATTATGTCGTATCCTGTAACTAATGTGTCTGTTGGATAAAAATATTTTAAATCTTCTGTTTTTTCTGGCCACCCTAATACAGAAAATGGCCATAATGCTGAACTGAACCATGTATCTAAAGTACCTTCGTCTTGTACATATTTTCCACCACATTTTTCACATTTGTGTGGCATTTCTTTAGCAACTACCATATCTCCACATTTTTCACAATAATATGCAGGTATTCTATGACCCCACCATAGCTGTCTAGATATACACCAATCTTGAATATTTTCCATCCAATTATAATATACTTTATCAAACCTTTCTGGTATGAATTTTATTTTGTTTTCTTTTACTACTTTTATTGCTGGTTCAGATAGCTCTTTCATTTTTACAAACCATTCACATGAAATTTTAGGTTCTATTGTATTATTACATCTATAGCATTTCCCTACATTATGAGAATAATCTTCTATTTTTTCTAAGCTACCTAATTCTTCTAATTTTTTTACTATTAGTTTTCTTGCCTCTTCTCTTGTTTTGCCTTTATATTCTGGAACTAGATCCCCCATCATAAAGTTTTCATCAAATACTTCTATTATTTCTAATCCATGTTTTAGTCCTGCTTGATAATCATTTGGGTCATGGGCTGGAGTTATTTTTACACATCCTGTTCCAAATTCCTTTTCAACAAATTCATCTCCTATAATTGGTATTTCTTTATTCATTATTGGTAATATTGCTGTTT
>CALWZV010000007.1 GCA_944386115.1 uncultured Clostridia bacterium | reverse complement strand
TATTGGGTAGCAAAATTTGAAGCAAGTAGTAATACAGCAGAAAAGAATAATAGTAATATAACAAGTGCTAGTAGTAGCAGTGTAAAATATGGAGGAGGAGATACAGACACATTAGAAGTAACAGTAAGACCAAATGTAACAAGCTGGAGAGCAATAAAAGCAGAAAACATATATAAAGTATGTAGAAACATAACAAAAGATGGAAATATCCAAGGATTAACAAGAGAAGTAGATCCACATATGATGAAAAATAGTGAATGGGGGGCAGTAGCATATTTAACCCAAAGCTCATATGGAAATAAGCAAGGAACAGATTCATCAAGTGGAGTATGGAATAATGCATATAATGAATGTTTAATAAGCAAAGGAGAAGATACAGGAAGTAATTATGGAGGAGTAAGCTCATTTGGTGTAACATTAACAGGAGCAGTAGGAAGTTCAAGAAATGCATATACATCATATTATTCAGAACAAACAAGTATAACAGATAAAAATGCAGATTCAATAACAATAAGTTTTAATGAATATGCACAAAATGGAACAACAACAGCTAAAACTCAAACATATTACAAATATTACACAACAAATGGGATAAAAGGAAGTACAACAGGAAACATATATGGAATATATGACATGAGTGGGGGCTCATGGGAATATATGGCAGATTATTTAGCAAATGGAACACAGCCATATATGACATATTTTAAGGAGAATGTAAGTAACAGATACAAAACAGAATACAAAGGAGATGGAGCAACAGATAGTACAGAAGATAGAACAGCAAACTATAATGCAAATAATGATAGATATGGTGATGCACTATGGGAGACATCAAATGGAGCAAATGGACAATACAGCTGGAACCAAGACTACTCTTACTTTCCGTACTTGAGCGGTCCGTTCTTCATGCGTGGAGGCAACTTCAACAGTCGCAGCGGTGCAGGTTTGTTCTATTTCAACTGCGCTAGCGGAGGCACGTACTTCAGCTATGGGTTCCGCCCAGTGCTCGGCGTGTAGCACTTTAAATCGTGACCTTGAAACTTGTGCCCTTTAATCAGCACAAACTATGATATGTAGAGTAAATAAATACGGGAGGGCATGGAAAAATTTATAAAAATTTATCAAGTTCGAGATTGGGGGGGCTTGGTGTAAATAATATAAATTTTCCAAAAAGTTTTAAGTTTTTATAATGAGATTTTTAATAAAAGGAAATAAAAAAATAGAAAAAAATATTTAGAAAAAACCGGAGTGAACCACCCTTATTAAACATTTTGTTTAATAAGGGTGGTTCACTTTACAAGTTGTAAATGTCAAGACTTTTTGTAGTTTTTTGACAAAAAACATGTAGGAAAACCGACAATTTTCTTTGTCAATTTCCTACATATTATGTTACCATTTACATTTAAAAAGTTTATAAATTTTACAAATAAACTATTGATTTTAAATGTAGTTTAAATTATAATTGAAAACAAGGTATTAAAGAAAAGTCAACTTTTGTGTAAATGTCAAAAGATAAATGTACTTTTTCCAGTTAAAAAATGTACGAAAATTTCAGTTTAAATATGATTGATTTTTCTGAATTAGGGATTAAACTGTACTATTTGTTCTAAGTAATCTGTGTGTTGGCCATATTCTATAACCACAAAAATTTACTCCCATTTTATTTGGATAATATCTAGATTTTTCATTTAATTCTAATTCTAAATTTTTTTCAAAAATTTTTCTATTATAGGCTTAATTTTTTTACATTCTTCTTTTGTGTTTAAAAGTAAAATAAAGTCATCCATATATCTTACATAATATTTTACTTTTAAATCATGTTTTATGAAATAATCTAATTCATTTAAATAAATATTTGCAAAAAATTGTGATGTATAATTTCCAATAGGTATTCCAACAGGTGAAGCGTTCCTATTTTCAGTAATTAAAAGTATTGTGAAACAGATTTAAGATTGAAGAAATTTTTTTGGCATCATCATCTAAAAAAATATAGAATATGCCACTTTTAAATAGATAAATTATTCCGATTATTAATTTGTTTTAATTTCATATAATTGTTATATAGTTTACTCATGAATATCTCCTTTACAGTAGCCTAAACAACAACATTTCCCTAAAAATTATTATAACAAAAAAACGAAAAATTTAAAATATTTTTAAAATTTTTTCCATTGACAAAAAATATTATAAATAATAAACTGTAATAGAATTGAAATATAGAAATGTACATAAAATAAATCTAGTAAAAGGAATATTAATAATGGAAAAAAGAATTGAAAGAAAAAAAGAAGAATTTACAATACTTGGTATTAGCATATGGAGGCTATTTGCTTATTTTATAATTTATAGTGTTGTGGGTTTTGTAATTGAAACATTATTTGGCTTGTTAACTAAAGGATTATTAGAAAGCAGGAAAAGCTTTTTATATGGACCATTTTGCTCAATTTATGGAGTTGGGGCAGTTTCTATGATACTGTTTTTACAGTATTTTAAGAAAAATAATTTTACGTTGTTTGGTGGAGGTTTTTTAATAGGTTCAATTATAGAGTATGTTATAAGCTTTATTGGACAAGCAATTTTTCGTATTAGATGGTGGGATTATTCGGAAAAGGCTTTTAATTTAAATGGAAGAATTTGCGTTTATTTTTCCTTGTTTTGGGGTGTGCTTGCAATTTTTTTAATAACATATTTTAATCCTAAAGTGGATAAGTTTATTGATAAAATGAAAAACAGATTCAAAATAAAAAACTTAAAGAAAGTTGTTGCAATAGGTATTATTTTATTATTTTTAGATTTTTTAATTACATGTTTTGCTTTAGATATATTTTTTGCAAGACTTGTAAATGAGAATAACTTAGAAATTGCAAATAAAGAAGTTTATATAGAAAAATATAATAAATTAAATGAGAAAACTGTTTTGAAAAGCATAACAGATAAGATTTTTTCTAATGAAAAAGTTTTAAAATCTTTTCCTAATTTAAAAACCATAGGAAAAAATGGAGAAATAATTTATATAGATAGTATTTTACCAGAGATAACTCCATATTATGTGAAGGTATTTACACCTAAAAAATAATTGCTATACGAAAGATTTAATTTAGGCAAAAAGTATTAATATTATAATAAAAGATTTTTCAAAAATTATATTGACAAATAAAAGTTACAGATATACACTATATTTGAAGTTACATCTGTAACTTTTATACATGTTTAAAATAAATAAAGAAAGGAGAATATGTTGTATTTAAATTATTAAATATATCATACAAGTAAGATATGAGTGATAAATATAATATTACAGATGCAGAATTAGAAATAATGAATATATTATGGGATAAGAAAAAAGCAACAATATCTGAGATAATAGATGAGTTAGACAAAAAAGAGAAAAGAAACAAAAGTACAGTTAAAACATTACTTTATAGATTAGTTGATAAAAATGCTGTTAAATCAGAAAAAGATGGTAAAATGCCTTTTTGTTTTTCACCTAATTTGGAGAAAAAAGAGTTCTTGAAAAAAGAAAATAAAAATTTTATTTCTAAGCTATATAATGGGTCAATAAATAAATTATTATTAAATTTTGTGCAGGAAAAAGAAATTTCTAAAGATGATTTAAAAGAACTTATGGATTTGCTAGAGGAGGATAACAAGTAATGATTGATTTTTTAATTCAAATAGGAGATTTCCTAAGACCTATATTTTATACAATTGTTAGTATGTCTGTAATTGGTACTATAATGGGAATTGTAATATTTGTTATTCAAAAAATATTTGACAAATTAATTACTCCAAAGTGGAAATGCATAATATGGATAGTTTTTGTTATTTCATTATTATTACCAATAAGACTTAATATAGATTTAGATAATTCTATTTCGAATTTGTTAGAACCAATTGAAAATATTTCTTATAAAGAAGAATATAAAGCAAGAATGGCAAGTTACAATTCATATGTTCAAAGAGGTGAACCAAATAAAGAAGAATATGAAAATGTAACAAATGAATTGAATTTATCAACTTTTAAATTTATTGCATTTGATTATGCAATTCCTGGAATATGGTTTGGAATATTTATTATTATTTTAATATTTTTCTATATTGGTGGTATTATTGTAAGTTTAAAGCTTGGAAAAAACTATGTTACAGATGAAAGAATTTTAAAAATATTGCAAGAATGTAAAGATTCTTTAAATATTAAGAAAAACATAAAGATTGTAAAACAAAATTATTGTAAAACAGCTTCTATATTTAATTTAAAAATTGCTATAACAGATGAAATTATGAAACAGGAAGATTATAAAATTAAAAATATGTTTATGCATGAACTTGCTCATTATAAGAGAAGAGATGTTATATTTAATTATGTTTTAATTTTTGCTCAAGCTGTGCATTGGTTTAATCCATTTACATGGATTTTAATTGGAAGAGTAAGGCAAGATATGGAAGTTGCAGTTGATGAGCTTGCCATAAATAAAATGAATGATGAAGAGTGCAAAGAATATGGTCGTACACTAATTGAAAGCTTAAACAAACCTGAAAATAAAAAAATATCTAATAAAATGCTATGTTTAGCAAGAAAACATAGCAGTACCAAAAGAAGAATAGAGATGATTAAGCTAAAAGAAAAGTTTAATAAAAATAATAAAACAGTTGCAATTATTTCAATAATTTTAATAATTATTTTAGTATTGTTGTTTTTTACGATTAGCTCAAAAGATACAAGTAATAAAATGTATACTTTCGATTTTAAAAATGTAGCACCTTATGCAATTCCATATGTAGGAGATAGTGCATCTGTTAGAAATATTGTTAGTAAACTTAGTTTGTCTAATGTAATTAAAGATATTCAGTTTAATACAAGGGAAAAACCATATACTATTGCAGTTATATATGGAGAAGGAAGTGTAAACAGAAATGGAATGTATACTACATATAGTACAAAAAATTTAAATGAATATAAAGATTTTATAGAAAATAAAACAGAACAAGAAAAACAAGAAATATTGGAGAATAATGCAAGGGCACTATTTGCTTTAATTGATAATTTAGATGAAATAAAGTTTAGATTAGCAAAAATTGATGAGCTAGATGAAATATTAGTAGAATATAGTTTTTCAAGGAATGAACTAGAAGAAAAATATAATATGGATTTAAGAGAGTACTTAAAAAATCCAGAGAAATTTTAAAGGAGAGAGTATTTTGAAGAAAAAATTAATAATATCAATAATATATTTAATTATTATAATGTTAATTAGCATTCTTATTTATTCACTAATAAGGAATAATATTAATTTAGGGAAAAAAGAAATAAATTATATAAGTTTTGCGAATCTTTCACAAGAGGATGTAAAAAAATATGCTAATACAGATGTTAAAAATATTACACAAATTGAAGAAATAGTTCGTAAATTAAAAAATGGGGAAAACCTTTATACTATAAATATTGGTAAAGGTAATTCTTATGATAATGAATTAGAAATATCATATTTTGGAATTGAAGATGAATTAGCACAAGAGGTTGATATTAATAATGAACCAGAATTTATAGACCAGAATTTAGTTGTTATTTTTGCTCTTGTTCCAGATTTGGATTATATTCAAATAAGTTATAGGAAAGATGAGAGTGAATATATTTCAAGTACAGGATATTTAAGATATGTATTTGAGTCTACATATAAAAAAGATGATTTAAGTTTTTATTTAACAAGTCCAAGTTTTTTTGAAAGAGAAGTAATTGAAGGGAAAAATGCAAATTATATTCCAGATAGAATAATTTATAAAAAGAAAGAAAAAGATGAGTTTTATGTTTTTACAAAAGAAGATATTTTTTATGATGAGCTTTTAGAAAAGGTGTTTGAGAGAATGGAGTTTACAGCTATTAATGAACCTTATGAAACTTTTGAAACAAGGGATCTAGATACAATTAGATATTCTGGCAAAAATTTTATTTTATTAGATTATAATAGTTATGGAGAAAGTGATTTTAATAAAAAACCTATGTGCTTTGAAGTATGGAATAATAATGAGTTTAAGGACTATATGGACGAAAAATCAAAGAATAGACCTAAATATGGACTTGAAAACACAAGTGATATTGATGTAAATTTACAATTAGAAAAAATTGATGTTGGAAATTTGCAGGATAAATATAATGGTTTAATATATCAAATAAAATTAAAAGAAAAAGATGATTTAAAAAATTTTGAAACAAGATATAATATTGATTTGAATGTGGATTATAAAACTGGTACAGATATTATTGTAACTTTATCAAAATATAAATTGGAAAGCATGAACTGGAATCTACATGGAATAGAATATAATTTTTCTAGTTTTACTGATAAATATAATGTTTATGTGAATGTTTTTGATAGATCGATTAATACTGAGAATGTAAAATGCAATGTAAAAACAAGACATTATGTAAAAGGAATAATTACTAAAATAGATAATGATGTAATGCATGTAGAAGCTGGATTAGAGTATATAGATGATTTATATAATACTGTAACTTATAGGGAAGTAGATGTTGTAATAAATCAAAATACAAAAATATTTAATATTGCAAATAGGAATGCAAATGGAGATTATGAAGAAATGTCATTTTTATACTTGAAAGAAGGAGACCAAGTTACAGTTGAAAGTGACAAGATTGAAAGTGGAAATACTATAGTTGCAGATCAAGTAAGTGTTGTGCAAAAGTCTAAATTAGAAGAATTAGAAAATAATATGGCTGGAAAAACAACTTTAAATGGAGGAATAATAGATGTTGATGTAGATGAAAACGGGGTTGGAACAATAGTTTTTGAAACAGGTTTAGATGATGATATTTCAGAGGCAGTAAAAATAAATGTTAAAGAAAGTACAATTGTTTATTATTTAGATGATAAAAAGCTTGAAAATGGAAAAGAATCTTATTATGGAATTGTAACAATAGAATTAGAAGAACCAATAAATAATATAAAAAATGATGTTTTAAATGCAAAAGTAATAGATATATATGATGGCTAAAAGATACTTGCAAAAAATAATTTTACCATATATAATATGAAATACTAAAATATTTACAAATTTGTTAGGAGGTAATTTTTATGAACATAAAAATAGCAGGAAAGGATATAAAGGCAACTGAAGCTATTAAAGACTATATAGCTAAAAAAATGCCAAGAATTGAAAAGTATTTTGAAAATGAAATTGATGTAATAATGACAATAAAGAGTGAAAGAAATGAACAAATTGCAGAAATGCAAGTTAGTGTTTCAGGAGAAGCTTTTAGAGCTGTAACAGCACATAAAGATTTGTATGCATCAATAGATAAAGATATTGATATATTGGAAGGACAAATAAGAAAATGGAAAACTAAAAGAGATAAACAACTAAAAGATGATACTATGAAAATATTAGAACAACAAAACATGAATAATATAACAGAGCCAGAAGATGAAATTATAAAAACTTTATATTATGAAATAAAGCCAATAACTCCAGAAGATGCAAAACTAAAATTGCAAGAAAAGCCTCAAGATAGGTTTTTAGTATTTGTAAATGTAGAGACAAATAAAGTAAACGTTATATATAAATTAAAAGATGGCAAAAATTATGGTTTAGTTGAACCAGAAGTATAATATTAATTAGGTAAAAAAGAAAGCAGGGATTGTTTTAAATTTTTAAATAAAAAACAATTCCTGCTTATTTAAACTAAACAACTAGTAGATAACTTACTTACCAATCATATGATTTTCAGCTTGTTGGATCATTTTTCTTACCATGTTTCCACCTATTCTACCAGCATCTTTAGCTGATATATCTCCATTATATCCGTTTTTTAAGTTAACTCCAACTTCACTAGCTACTTCATATTTAAATCTGTCTAAAGAATCCATAGCTTCTGGAACTAATTTTCTATTGCTATTTGTGTTTGCCATTATAAATTCACCTCCTAGAAAGTTCTTAGAAAAAAACATATTTGTTTTTTCAATATTATGATGTGTAGAAATCTATAAAATAAACCTAGTAATTTTTGTAAAAAAATATTGTAAAAAAAAATAGAAAAGGATATAATAAATTCGAAGAATTATTTTCAAAAAACAAAAAATAAAAAAGAGAGGTTTTTATGTATAAATTAATAGCAATAGATATTGATGGAACTTTAATAAATTCTTATGGAGAAATTACAAATGAGAACAAAAATGCAGTAAAAAAAGCAAATGAAGCAGGAATAAATGTTATTCTTGCATCTGGTAGAAATTATGCTACAATTCAAAGTTTTTCAAATGACTTAAATTTAAATAAATATGCAATATGTGGAAATGGCTCATCAATTTATGATATAAAAAATAATAAAGTTATTTATGAAAAAACACTTAGTAAAGAAAAGGTTTTAGATATTATAAAGATCTGTGAAGAAAATAGTATATATTATAACATATATACTGAAAGCTCAATTCTAACTCAAAAATTGAATTATAATACTTTAGTTTATTATAATGAAAATTTAAAAAAACAAGATGGAAAAAAAACCTATATAAATATAATTGAAAATTTATATAAATATGTTAAAGAGTCTGAAATTGATAAATATTTAAAGATAACAATTTGTGATGATAGTCAAGTGATATTTAAAAATATATTAAAAACACTAAAAAACATTAAAGGAATAGATGTTCTTGATGTAGAGCACATGTCAAGAAAAATTATTAAAACAGGTAGTACAGAAATTAAAGTAGAATATTTCTATACAGAGGTAACTGCTGAAAATACAGATAAATGGAATGCCATAAAATTTCTTGCGAAAGAATTGGGTATAGAAAATAAAGAAGTTTTAACAATAGGAGATAATATAAATGATAAGACTATGATAGAAAATGCGGGTTTAGGAATTGCAATGGGAAATAGTAACCCTAGTATAAAGGAAGTAGCTGATTGTGTTGTTAATGACAATGATTCTAGTGGTGTTGCACAAGCAATAAATAAATTTGTGTTTTGAAATATTACAGTTTAATTACAAGTTAATTAAATTTATATTACAGCAAATATATAGATTGTTTTTTATAAAAAAATGTTGTACAATATATTAAATAGTATTATTTTGTAATATTTAAGGAGGAATTCTAAATGACGATGAATCCAATGCAAAGAAAAGCTAGAAACTCATTTTTATTGGGGTTTTTGATAATGTTAGTTATTGCTGCAATAATTATAGGGTTATTGCTTATGCAAATTTCAAATATGAAAAGTGAGGAAGAAGAAAATCCAAAAATATTGGCATATATCTTAACAAGAGATATAAAGTCAGGAGAGGAAATAACACAATCTGATGTAATCCAGATGGAGTTAGAAACAGCTCCAATAAATGCTATAAGTGGCACTGATTATAATAATTTAAGAATAAGTACAGCAGATAATTCAGGACAAGAAAAAACTTTAGCAAAAGTAGATTTAAGTGCAAATACAGTGCTTGCTAAAAGTATGATATATACTGAATCACAAGACCCTTCGCAAAATTTAAGAATGCAAGAATATAGTATGATTTCTTTGCCTGCTAGATTAGAAGTGGGAGAATATATAGATATAAGATTAAGATTACCAAGTGGACAAGACTATATTGTTGTTGCAAGGAAATATGTTGAGGATGCAGATGAAGACACTATTTGGGTTAAAATGTCTGAAGCAGAAATAGTAACTATGAGTAATGCTATAGTTGAAGCATACCAAATGACAGGATCATTACTATATGCAAATAGACATACAGATGCAGGGCTAAATACAGATGTTACACCAACTTATATAGTTTCTAATGCAGTAGGTAGATTAGTAAATCAAGATCCAAATATTATAAATGAAGCAAAAAATGCATTAAATGCAATTAGTGCAAGTAATGCTGAGCAAAGAACAGCAATTGAGAATGCTTTAACACAATATGGAAGTGAAGCTAAAACAAATATAGAAGAAGGAGTTTCAACAGAACGTCAAAAAGCTTTAGAAAAAAGATCAGATTATTTACAAGCACTAGATACTACAGTTATGTAATGATTTAAGAAAGGAAATGGAGAAGTAAGATATGAAAAAAATTGGGTTTGTAGGAGCATTTGATAAAACAGATCTAATAGTTCAAGTGGCAAAGATTCTTACAGTACTTGGTAATAGAGTACTTGTGTTAGACACTACTATTACTCAAAAAGTAAAGTACATAATACCAGTAATTAATCCAACGGTATCATATGTTACTGAATTTGAAGAAATAGATATTGGAGTCGGATTTGATGATTTCGAAGAAGTAAAAGAATATCTTGGACTAACAGAAAAAGAAAGCTTAAATTATGATATAGTTTTAATTGATATAGATTCTACAAAAGCATTTGATAATTTTGATATGAGAAGTGCAGAAACGAACTTTTTTGTAACATCTTTTGATTTATATTCATTAAAAAAAGGCCTTGAAATAATAAGTGGATATAAGGAAGAAATTCCAATGACTAAAATTCTGTATTCTAAAGAGATGTTACAAGAAGAAGATGATTATTTGAACTTTTTATCTATGAAAATGAATGTTAATTGGAATCCGAATAAAATTTATTTCCCTTTTGAACAAGGAGATCAAAGCGTTATAATAGAAAATCAAAGGGTTGCTAAAATTAAATTCAGAAATTTAAGTGAACATTATAAGGAAAGCTTACTAATGGTAGTAAATGAGATAATAAAAGAGGTAAAATTTAGCGAACTTAGAAAAGTTCTTAGAAGTATTGAGAAAAATTCTTAAAATTTATGACTTTAAGAAAGGAATGTGAAGTATAGTATGTCAATTATAACTTTCTGGAGCAATGGAAAAGAAGAAACTGCTAAAACATTGTCTATAGCTGCAATTGCAACTAATATAGCAATGGAAAGAAATTTTAAAATATTAATAGTTCCAACAAACTACAATGATGATACACTTGAGCTATGTTTTTGGGAGAAAGAAGAAGAAAGAAGAGGACTAAATATTTTTAATGGTGTAAAAAATGATTTAACAGCAGGAATTGAAGGACTAGCAAGAGCTATTACGAGTAACAAAGCAACACCAGAGATTATAAAAAATTATACGAAAATAGTTTTTAGAGATAGGCTAGAAATTTTGCCTAGTATAAGAACAGAATCGTATCAAGAATATGAAAAGATAAGAACTATATACAAGGAGATAATTCAAACTGCAAATAAATATTATGACCTAGTAATTGTTGATTTGAATAAAGGATTAGATAATAATATAGCAACAGAGATATTAGAATGTTCAGACTTAATTGTTGTAAGTATAACTCAAAGACTAAAAATAATAAATGCATATATGGAGTTGAAAAAAGAAAATCCTATATTTGCCCAAAATAATATTATGACACTTATAGGAAGATATGATAGATTTTCAAAATATAGTGGAAAAAATGTTGCAAGGTATTTAGGTGAGAAAAAAGAACCATTACTTATACCTTATTGTACATTGTTTTTTGAAAGTTGTAATGAAGGTAAAATTGCAGACTTTTTCTTAAGGTTTAGAAAAATAAGTGATACTGATAGAAATGCAATATTTATAAATGAGGTTAAAAAAACAAGTGAAAAAATAATATACAAATTGCAAGAATTGCAAATGAGAAGATAGGTATATTAATAGAGAGGAGCCTATAATGAATATTATTTTAATAATAGTAGTTGTCATAGGAATAGTATTTGGAATATATTATTTCATTAATAAAAGAAAACATGAAAAAGCTGAAGAAGTTGAAGTAGATGATAAAACATATACTTTGGAAAAAATGATAGAATTTATAAAAAGAAGACTTGATGAAATAACAAAAATTAATTTATATGATATTGGGCTTTCAGAAGATGAATTGAAAAGAAGAAAAGACAAAAAATATGAATTAAAGAAGGCTTTAAAGGGATGTACATATGGAGATGTAAATGACAAAAAGTATGTTAAAGAACTAATATATGATTTACTTTTAAAAGAATATGGTGTAACTGAAAGCAATATATCAAAATCAATTTCATTTGATGTTCCATCACTTTTAACACCACAGGATAAATTTGATATATTAATATATATGTATAAAAAAGAATTTGGATATGAAGCACTAACAGAATTTATAAAAAAATACAATCTAGCTACTTTAAAGTATGTGGCTGGTGAGACTAAGCCATGTTATGTTATAACTTCAGAAGAAATTAATGATATATATGAAAAAGAAGGTGTTGTACTAGATTTTTCTGATAAGCTAAATGTTGTAGTACAAAGAGTTTATCAGCATTATAAGGGTTATAGTTCAATAGATGAAGTAAGAGATATGAACATAGATGGAGTCTCTGGAGGTGTTTCAGGATTACCAGAAGGCTTTTTAAGCCAGGTTGCACAAACAGATTCAGATTATTTAGATCAAGTATTGGATCATAAAGTGCCTAGAGCATGTGATAGTATATGGATATTCTTCCAAGGAAAATCAATAAGATTAGAATTTCTATCATTTGGTTCTGAGAGTGAGCTAAAAAGGGTTTGTCAAAATATATATAAATATAATAACCCTGGACAATTATCAGATACAAATGGATATAAAATAAACGAGATGAAAGATGGTTCCAGAGTTGTTGTTGTAAGACCAAGCTTTTCTGAGACTTGGGCATTTTTCGTAAGAAAATTCGACGTAAAGCGCTCTACTTTGGAACAATGGTTTAAAGGAGAAAAAGGGTCTGCAGAATCTATTGAACTTCTAAAATATCTTGTAAAAGGTGCGAGAATTATATCAATTACTGGTGAGCAAGGTTGTGGAAAAACAACAATGCTTATGGGAATGATTGAAAATATATATGAAACAATGAACATAAGGGTTCAAGAAACAGCTTTTGAGTTACATTTAAGAAAAATATACCCAACAAGAAACATTTTAACATTTAGAGAAACAGATACAATTTCCGGACAAGAAGGTTTAGACGTTCAGAAAAAAACAGATGGTTCTGTAAATATTATTCGGAGAGGTTGCAACAGATCCCGTTGCTTCATGGATGATACAAGCTGCTCAAGTAGCTTCTAAATTTACTTTATTTACACACCATGCTAAAACATTTCCAAACTTGGTAACAGCACTTAGAAACTCAATGTTAAGAACAGGTGTATTTACAAATGAAAAAACAGCAGAAGAACAAGTTGTACAAGTTTTAAATTTTGATATACATCTTCAAAAAGACTTTAAAGGAAAAAGATATGTAGAAAGAATAACAGAGTGTAGACCAGTTGAATCTAAAAATGATTATACATTTGAACATAGAAATGAAAAAACTTTAGAAGGAAAAATGGATAAGTTTTTTGATAATGCTACAAGATATTTTTCAAAAATAACAGACAAGGAAATGTATACATATGTAAACATATTAGAATATATTGATGGAGAATATGTTATTACAAATAAAATATCAGATGAGAATTTAATTGCAATGAAAAATAATATGGATGTTAATGATGCGGAAAATTTCGAGAAATTTATAGAAAGATTCTGGGGAGACAATAAAGGAAAAGCAAATAAAAAAGATGTGGAAGTAATACCAAAAAAACGTGGAAGAAAAGCAAAAGTACAATAGATAAAATTTAAGGAGGTGTAAAAACTTGTCAACAGATTTTATAAAGTACATACTATATGGTACATGTATATTATTCTTATTTGTTGTTATAGCATATTTGATTATAAGAAGACAATTAAAAAAATCTGATGCGATGAAAATACAGCAATTAAGAGTTAATACAAAACAGAGCAGTTTTTCGCCAAGTGTTTTATATCAAAAATTATATGTTTTATATATTAGAATACCAGTTGTAAAAAGATATATGCTAAAACTTAGAAGAAGACTGGAAATAATGTGTATTGATGATGAATATCTAACAAGGAAGCAAACAGCAGCAATAATGACAAAAGCTCTTGTAATAGTTATATTAGTTACACTAGTAATTTTAATGACTACAAGTAATAATTTCCTTTTATTATCAATTTTATTAATTTTTGAAATTATGCTTATTGAGACTGTTATGGAGGGAATGGTAGATAAAATTGATAATAAAATACTAAAACAACAAGTTGATATGTTTGCTGAATTAAGACATAGTTATCATGAATATAACATGGTTGAAGAAGCAATATATGATGTTGCACAAAAAGATGAAATGGAAGTTTCAAGACAGGCTGAAAAAATATATGAAATTTTGATATCAAGTGATCCGGAAACAGAACTCGAAAAATATTATGATATAGCACCTAATAGTTATTTGAAAGAATTTGCAGGTGTTTCATATTTAACTAAAGAATTTGGGGATAGAAAATCAGATCAAGATGGTGCATCTTTATATTTGAAAAATGTGAATAATATTACACAAGAGATGCAGATTGAAATATTGAAAAGAGATAAATTAGATTATGTTTTTCAAAGTTTGTCTGTGATTGCTGCTTTACCAATTTTATTTATTGAGCCTTTAAAATCATGGGCTGTTTCTCAATTTGCATTTACTGATCAGTTTTATAGCGGAAAAATTGGTCTTATAATGCAAATAGCAATTATAATGATTACATTTATTTGCTATATTTTGATAAGAAAATTAAAAGATAATGGTGGAGTAGATTCTAGGAAGGCTTTTAATGAAAATCCATGGCAAGAGAAAATATATAAGACTAAGATAGGTAAAAAGATATTTGATTTATTCATACCTAAAAAAGGCACAGCTGAATATAGAAAGATAAACAAATTATTAAAAGATACAGCTTCAAAGCAGAAAATGGAATGGTTTTATATAAATAGAGTTGTAATTACAGTACTTACATTTATTGTGTCTATAGTTTTAATGTTTCAACTTCACAGAACTGCTATAGATTATGTATATACTGAACCAACAGCAGATTATAATGTATTAGGGCAGATGTCTGAGCAGGATATGCAAAAGGCTATGGATATAACTCTTCAGGATAATTACTTTTTGGAAATATTAAAAGCAAGAGATAATGTTACAATTGAGACTGTTAGAAATGAATTAGTAAGGTCTGATTATTACGAAGATGCAACAGAAGAAGAATTAGATGAAGATTCAGAAAGAATTTTTGATAAGTATAAAATAGTAACTACAGAATCTCTTCAATGGTTTGAAATATTAATTGCAACTGTTTTTGCTGTAATGGGATATTATGCTCCAGTATGGTTTGCTATGTTTCAAATGAAAATGAGACAAATGGATATGGAAAATGAAGTAATGCAATTTCAAACTATAATATTGATGTTAATGAAAATAGAAAGAGTGAATGTTGAGATTATATTAGAATGGCTAGAAAGATATTCTAATATATTTAAAGAACCAATAACAAAATGTGTGAACAATTTTGAAAGTGGAGGCTGGGAAGCACTTGAAGAATTAAAAAATGATGTAACATTTCCACAATTTATACGCATAATTGAAAGTTTACAACAAGCAGTTGAAAAAATACCAATAGTAAGTGCTTTTGATGAACTTGATACTGAAAGAGAGTATTATCAAGAGAAACGAAAACAATCAAATGAAAAATTACTATCTAGAAAAGGATTGATAGGTAAGGCTATAGGATTTGCACCAATGGTATGCTTATTTGTTGGATATCTTATTGCACCATTAATGGTTATAGGATTAACAAGCATGACAGATACTTTTTCAACAATGTCTACAATGATGTAATTTAATAACAATTTTTTAGGGAGGAAAATAATGGAGAATGCAGCAAAGGCTTTGATTATAGCTGGACGGAATTTTGATTTCATTAGTTATTGTTGCAGTATTGATGATGACATGGGGAAGAATATCGGACATACAAGATGCAGAAGATAGGACTAAAGAGGCTGAAAATACTGCTAAAATTAATCTCGAATATGAGTCATATGATAGGGGTGCTTATCCGAATGGGAGAATGTATGGAACAGACGTGATTTCTGTTGTGAATAAAGCGATAAACAATAATGAAAAATACTTAAATCAATCAGAATATCAAATAACTGTTGAAGTGAATATACAAGGAGATACATTTACAGACAATAGTGAGGGAACGCCTAAAACTAAAAGCATATTAGATGGATTAACAAAGGGAAAATATATTTTTACAGGGGAACATTTAGCTACATATAATTCTTTAGTTAGTGATGCACAAAGATTTCATGACTTTAAGATTTCAAGAATGTTTGTTGTTGATAGATTAGAATATAATAGTTCAACAGGAAGAGTAAATAAAATAATTTTTCAAGAAAAAACAGAAGAGGCTTTTAGAGATGGCTATATGAAAGCAGATTAAATGTGTTTATAGGTAGAACCAATAAAAACCTAAATATAAAATATAAAAGGAATTTAAATGGAAAATGCATCTAAAGCATTAATAATTGCTGGAGAAATTTTAATAGGAGTAATAATTCTTTCAATATTAGCTTATTTATTTTCTAGTGCGTCAGGCTTAAGCCAAAGCTACAGTGAGGCAGAGCAAAAAAAGGTACTAGATGCATTTAATAATAAATTTGAAATATATAATAGAAACAATTTAATAATACATGATATAATTACGGTTGCAAATCTTGCAAAACAATTCAATAATGAAAATCAATTAACACGAGAAAGTGATGCATATATACAAGTTATTTTTGATGATCAAAATATAGAAGCAAATAATGAAGAAGAAAACAGTAATCTTATTAATGTTTATTCACTTGTTAATTCAGAAGACTCTACAGAACTTGCACTATATCAATGTATAGGGATTGAATATTCAAATGGTAGAGTAAATAAGATTATTTTTAAATGATATAGACTTATAATTTGTAGAATATTCGAGGAACTAAAAATTGCATAATTACTAAATTTTATTGTTTAGAAAAAAGTTGCAAAAAAGGTTAAAAAGAGATATAATAAAAGAAAGTAGGGAATTTTTTTGAAAAGAATTTTTATTATAATGCTTATAGTTGTTCTAATATCTTTATTAGCTGTTTTCGTTATAATAAAGGTAAGAGAAAATGAGGCAACAGAGATTTCTAAAATTAATAGTGAATATGAAAAGTTTAAAGATACACAAGTTTTTGGGACAGATATTGCAAGTTTAATAAATAAAGTTGTGGATAATAATGAAAGACATAATGTACCAAAAGATGAAAATGGTTTATATGTAGATAATGGTATAAATTCAATACAAATGAGTGTATATATAAAAACAAATGAAACGACTTACCCTATTGAACAAATATATAAATTAGGAACAACAAAATTTGTTGAAAACTTTAATTTAGTATATTTTAAATGCACAAATATTGAATATCATGAAGAAACAGGACTTATAAGTAAGTTGGTATTTGAGCAAATTGATGAGTAATGTTTATAATTTTAAATTACAAAAAGTAATTTAATTTAAATAAAAAAATAGTTTTTAAGGAGGAATATATATGGAGAATGCATCAAAAGCATTAATTATAGCAGGAGCAATTTTAATATCAATTGTATTAGTAGCTATAGCAGTAATGGTAGTAGGTAATTTAAATACATCTGTAGATGAAACAGTTGCACAGATGGACCAAACAGCAAAGGATATGTTTAATGCTCAATTTGAAAATTTTGAAGGTAGACAATCTGGTTCAAATGCAAGACAATTAATAAGTAGAGTAATTTCAAACAACACAACAAATTCAGATGTTGAAGCAAAACAAGTAACAGTTTCATTTAATGGACAAAATGCTAAAACTTCTTCTGAATTATCTTCAATAAGAACAGCGTTAAATGCAGGTGTATATTATACTGTAGGAATTACATATGGTGATGCTGGTTTAATTACAACAATTTCAATAGCTCCAGCGACATCAGGTACTACTACTACTGATTAATGGTGTTTAATTTGAAAATAGGTTTTGCATAATGCAGAGTAATTCTTCACATATGCATTACTTAAAAAACTTAAATTATTGTATAAAATAAATCTATAGATTTATTTTATACAATAAAAGAAAGAGTGATTGATCATGGAGAATGCGGCTAAAGCATTGGAAATGGCAGCAGCAGTGCTTATATTAGTCATAGCTTTAGCTATGGCTATGACTGTTATCTCACAAGCAAGAGAAGTAGCTGATTTGGTTTTTTACATGAAGGATAATACTAATTTTGCTGAATATATAGATGAAGATGCAACAAATTATAGAGTTAGTAGAATAGTTGGCATAGATACTGTTATACCAACTATTTATAGACATTATAAAGAAGGATTTAATGTAATATTAAAAGACAGAAATGATGAAATAATACAAGTTTTTACAACATATACATCATTTGAAGATGATAATGGGAATTTGGTGGAACCAGAAAAGCTTTTAAATAATGGAAAATACTATGGTGGAATAAGTTCTAATGAAAATAATATTGATGCTACATCAACTGTAGTTGCTTTAATTAAGGATTTTTTTGAGAATGAAGGAAGAAATTTATTAGATGATGAACTTGTATTTGAAGAAACTTTTAGAGAAAGGGAAGTAGAAGAAAGCGCTACAGATACTACAATAATAGACATAACATATAAAATTATTCAATAAAACAAATGATTGTAAATATAAATAAACAGTAAAGTGAAAAGGAGGAATAATTATGGGAGAATCTGTTATAACAATTGTGGCCATTTTTTTAGCAGCTGTATTAATGTTTGTGTTTCCATTAGTGTCTGTATCTGAAAGAAATGATGATATATCACAATTAGCAGTTCAGAGTGCAACATCAGAATTTACAGATGATATAAGGACGACAGGTACAATTACACAAGCCAAGTATGATGCTTTTTTAACAACATTATCAGCAACAGGAAATAGTTATGATGTTGAACTTGAAGCGAAGATTCTAGATGAAAACCCTGGAAAAAAGGGAACGAATCTTACACAAGCAAATAAAATAGGAGAAAATATATATTATTCTGTATATACATCTCAAATATTAGATGCATTAGCAGCAAATAATGGAAAATATACATTAAAAGAAGGAGACATAATTAATGTAACTGTAAAAAACACAAATAGAACAATTGCTGAATTGTTAAGAAGCTTTTTTTACAGAGTAACAGGAGACACTACATATGAAATAGCAGCGTCACAATCAGGAATGATCATGAGTACTGGAAAGTGAGAATAACATATGAGATTACAAAATATGGCTGTAATATTTGTAATTATAATGATACCTATTATAATAATTTTTTCAGTTTACACAAGGTACCAAATAAATATATTAAGGTTACAAATAAAATATGATAAAGTACTAAATGAATCTGTATATGACACTGTAAAGGCATATCAGTTAAACACTTTGAAAAATACATATGCTACAGTTTCAGATTCAATGAGAAGAGATATAAACGCAGCAGCCAATGCATATATAACCAGTTTGGCGACTGGTCTTGGTGCAGGTGGATATAGTGATGAGGCATTAAAGCCTTATATTCCAGCATTGGTTTTTACATTATATGATGGATATTATATATATACTCCTACATATAATGAAGAAGAAGATTCATATGAACATATGCTTAAACCTTATATATACTATACTGCAAGATATGAGAAAGGTAATACAAATGTAGTTATTAATTATACATTAGATAATTACATAATGATATATGGAATAGTTAATGGAGAGTATGTTACAAGATCTGGGTACCTTATAACAGAAAAAGAAGAAACTGGTATTGAATATTTAGAAGAAACAATATATCTAGAAAGTGCGGAAAATGGTGCTATTTATAGTAGAATAGAAACATATAATTATATATATGAGAAATATAATGAAACAGGAAATATGGCAAGATTAAAAGAAAATAAGTTATATTATGACTCTGAAGTGCAAAGATTTTTCTATATAAGACCAAATGAGATAACTGAGAATCTGCCTGAAAATATTAATGAAGAATTAAAACAACTTGGAATAGCGTGGACAATACAATATGAAGAAGGAGAAGATGGACAGCCGGGTCAGTACTATTATTATAGGACTGGTGGAGCAAGTACTGTAAGAGTAGATTTAGATGAAGAACTTAATTCTAAACTTCTGGCACTAAATATAAACGCTAATATATCATATAAAGATGAAAGTTTTTATTATAGAAAAAATTTAGATAATTGTAGAGTTTATTTAACAGATGAGCAAAATACTAGACTTTTAAATGAAAATGTTAGAAATAATGTAGCATATGACGATAGTGCAATAAGATATTATAATGAAAATATGGAATTTACTGAATGGGTTACAGAAAATTTAGGACAAACAATAACATCAAGTGATTTGCAAGAAGCTGTTACAGCATCAGGAAGTGGAGAACTTAAAAATCAGGTTATGCCTAATGAATATATATTTAACATAAATCCGGATAATGATCCAGAAAGAGATGATTCAATTTTCACACAACATAAAAGACAAATAATAAGATATTCTATACAAAATAATTTGCAATCAGCTATTGCTACATATAATGAAAATTCAAGAAAAATGGGTTCAAATTATAATTTTAAAATGCCAATATTAACAGAAGAGGATTGGGATAAATTATTATCAGAAATATCTGTAATTGGTTTTTTACAGGGATTACCTTTAGGATTAAAGTATTATAATAACTATTCGATAGTTACAAACACAAGAAATAGAGAAAACATTACAGAAGAATCAATGTATTTTATTGGAACAGATGGTTCATATCATAAAATAGATTGTCCTTATTTGCAAGGTGGATCTGGAGAAATTAGAGGATATAAAAATATAGAATTTGAGCAACAGACTGGTGAAAAAGATGGAAATACATTGGAATATTATAAACATCAAGAACTTGCATGTTATTATTGTATAGTTAATTCTTTATATAATAATTCAAGATTAGATATTTTTAATACATCACATGAACAATATAATTCTGATAATTGGAGAGCAAGAAGAACTGCATATTATAAAGCAATTTCAAGAGAAAAACAAAACAAATATAAGACAAATGAATATCTAAATGATTAAGATAAAAAAATTACAATGAAAATTATGTTTTTATTGTAATTTTTTTTAGAATTAAAATTAAAAACATGGTTATCATATATATAAAAAGAAAAAGAGGTAATCATTGTGAAAAACGTAAAAATATATTTTTTACTTGTTTTTTTAATAATAATTTTAATTTATGTTACAAATATTACATCATTTCCGGAAAGAATAATTTTATTTGATGGCGAGGAAATTAATTTTAATACTGTAGCTTTTTTGAATTTGGAAATGCAAGAGAAAATTTCTGATGAAGTTGTACAAACATCTGGAACTATACAGAATGAAGAAGTAAACACAGGAAAAATAAGTTTAAACCTTTTTGGAAAAATACCAGTTAAAGAGGTAAGTGTAAGTGTAATACCAAAGACAAAAGTTGTTCCAGTTGGAAGCAATATTGGATTAAAATTATATACAAATGGTGTTTTAGTTGTTGGAATGACGGAAATTGAATCTCAAAAGCCATATGAAAAATCTGGAATAGAAGAAGGAGATATGATTGTACAAGTTAATGAAAATGAAATAACTTGTACAGCTGATTTAATACAAGTTGTTAATAATTCAGGTGGAGAAAATATAAATTTAAGATATATAAGAGATGGCATTTTACATGAAACAAGTATATTACCAGTAGAAACAGCTGATAATGAATATAAAATTGGTTTGTGGGTTAGAGATGCTGCTGCAGGTGTTGGTACTTTAACATATTATGAACCATCTACAAAAGGATTTGCAGCATTAGGACATGGAATTTTAGATGTAGATACAGATGAATTAGTAAGTATAGCAAATGGAGAAGTTGTAACGACAGATATAATTTCAATTCAGAAAGGTGAGCCGGGAATACCTGGGGAGATTAAAGGAAGTATTGCTAATCAATCTAAAATTGGTGATATATATAAAAATACTTATCTTGGAATATATGGAACTCTTGATAATCCAGGGGTGTTAAATATAAACAATTCTGAAGCAATAGATGTTGCATTAAGAGATGAAATACAAACAGGAAAAGCCTATATTATATGTAGTTTGGAAAATAATGTAAGAGAAAAATATGAAATAGAGATAGAAAGAGTTTATAAAAATAATAATGAAAATAATAAGAGTATGGTAATAAAAGTAACAGATCAAGATTTAATAGAAAAAACAGGAGGAATAATTCAACGGAATGAGTGGTTCACCTATAATTCAAAATGGTAAATTTATTGGAAGTATAACACATGTACTGGTAAATGATCCAACAAGACGGGTATGCTGTATTTGGAGATTTAATGATAAAGCAAATGAGAGAAATTAACTAAAAAACGTCTTAAAAGTAGATTTTAAGACGAATTAATTTTAAATTGTTTGTTTGAAAAAGATTTATGTTGTTAAAATTTTAGATACTTTATCAATAGGTCCTGCGCCTAATGTTAAAACAATATCATTTGGCTGTATATGGCTTTTTAAATAATTTGCAATTTCATTAAAATCAGAAATAAAAACCGCTTTTTTACCTAATGTAACAATTCTATCAACTAAATCGTGAGAAGAAATATTATAAATATTTTCCTCACGTGCAGCATATATATCAGTTATTATGATGTTATCGAAATTAATAAGTACTTTAGCGAAATCTTCTAGCAAATTTTTTGTTCTACTATAAGTATGTGGTTGAAATACCACCCAAGAATTATTGTGTTTTATATTTTTTAAACCATTAACAGTTGCTAAAATTTCTGCTGGGTGATGTCCATAATCATCAAAAATGCTAGCATTATTATATTTTCCCATAAATTCAAATCTTCTATGTGCACCAGTGAATTCTAAAAGAGCTTTAGCAATTGATTCTTTACTAATTCCATAAGAGAAACATAAACTAATACAAGCTAACGCATTAGATACATTATGAATTCCAGGAACAGATAGTTTAATAGTATTGTAAAATTCGTTTTTATAATATACGTCAAATTTGGCAAAGCCATTTGAGTCAAATTCAATGTCATTAGCTGTAAAGTCAGCATTATTATTTATACCATATGTAATAATTTTAGCTTTAGATTTATTCTTTAATTCTAAACAGTTTTCATCATCTGCATTTAAAACTAAAAAGCCGTTTGCTGGCAGTTTTGCAACATATTTTTCAAAAGAATGTTTTAAGTTTTCAAATGTTTTGAAATAATCTAGATGATCATTATCAATGTTTAATATTATTGCAGACTTCAAATGGAAATTTAAAAAACTTTCTGCATATTCACAAGATTCTATTATAAGATAATCACTATTTCCTACTCTATAATTACCATTTAATTGTTTTAGAATTGCACCAACTTGAATTGTTGGGTCTAGATTTTCTTCTAGGAAGCATAAAGAAACCATAGAAGTAGTAGTAGTTTTTCCATGTGTACCAGATATACCAATAGAATTTAGATAGGATTTTGTTATGATTCCTAAGAAATCGCCTCTTTCTATAGTAGGTATTTTTAGATTTTTAGCTTCACATAGTTCAGGATTATTCTGTTTTACTGCAGCAGTATATACAACTAAATCTGAATTGTGTACATTTTTTAAATCATGACCTATTGAAACTAAAATTCCATTATCATTTAACTTATCTGTAATATCTGTTTTATTTAAATCAGAACCTGTAACTGTAAATCCCCAGTTATGTAAGATTTCTGCAATACCACTCATACTAATACCGACCAATACCAATCATATGAATATGTTTGTAATGCTTTAATTCACTTAAATCAAATTTTGTATTTGTCATAGAAAAATCACCTCAATTTTAAAACATTATATAATTTTTAATGCTTTTTTTCAATATATTATTCATAAAAAAATATAGTGTGAAGATGATAAAATAAATGTAAAAAAAAGAAGGAAAAATGAAGTTCTTGCAGAATAATATTATTAGTACATGTGATATATGTGCTGAAAATCTATTAAAAGAAGGCGGTGCAGTTATGCAAATTACAGACGTACGTTTAAGAAAAGTAAACTCTGAAAACAGAATGAAAGCAGTTGCTTCAGTAACTTTTGATAATGAATTTGTTGTTCATGACATAAAAGTTATAGAAAGCCAAAATGGATTATTCATTGCTATGCCAAGCAGAAAAACTCCAAACGGAGAATTTAAGGATATAGCTCATCCAATTAATGCTGAGACAAGAGAAAAGGTTCAAAAAGCTATATTAGAAGCTTATGAAGCTCCAGAATCTGAATCAGCTGAATAATAAATTAAAAAAGAAGGCACTTAGTAGTAACTAGGTGCTTTTTTGCATTATAAAATCCTTAAAAATACTACTTATACCTTGCTAAAAATTACAAAAGAGTGTATAATAAAATAAAATTGGGGTATGGCCAAGCGGTAAGGCGGTAGACTCTGACTCTATTATTTCCTAGGTTCGAATCCTAGTACCCCAGCCATTATTTCCTTATATGAACACAATTTACTATATTGGTGGATTTGCTGTGAATATAAGGATTTAATTTTGACTTAAATACAAATAAATTCATCTAGAAATTAACGCAATAGCAATTACTGAAACAGTTTCAATAAAACATATAGAAGAATTGTTAGCAAAACAAGTATTATGCAAACACATGAATTTAGATGTGAACAAAATTGCTCCCTAAAACAGGAGTTTTTTTTGTATGTGAAAATATTTTGAAAAGTATTTATCAATATGAAATTATCTGTTATAATTATAATAAAATTATAATATTAAAAAATAAAAGGGAGAACATATATGGGAAAGATAATACATAAAGTAAGAAAAATTGAAGATTTAAAAGATATGTTAAAACAGTCTGAATTAGAATTTGGTGAGCAGGCTGCATATAAATTTAAAACAGAAAAAGAAAATGAATTTAGAATAATAACATATAAAGAATTTGCAAGTCATGTTAATTCTCTAGGAACAGCTTTAATGAATATTGGATTAACTAATAAAAAAATAGCAATAATAGGAGAAAATAGATACGAATGGGGAGTTGCATATTTGGCAGTATGTTGTGGTACAGGAATAGTAGTTCCACTTGATAAATCTCTTCCACAAAATGAAATCGAGAGCTTAATTATTCGTTCAGGTGTAGAAGCAATATTTTTTTCTAGTAAATATAATGAAATTATGGATGATATAAGAAAAAGAAATACAACAGACTTAAGATATTATATTTCTATGGATTTACAAGAAAAAGAAGATGGAATATATTCACAATATGAACTAATAAGAAAAGGTAAAAATCTTATAGCTAATGGAGACAAAAAGTTCTTAGAAGCAAAAATTGATAATGAAAAAATGTCTATAATGTTATTTACATCTGGAACTACTGCAATGTCTAAAGCTGTAATGTTATCACATAAAAATATTTGCTCAAATTTGATGGATATAGCTTCTGTAATAAAATTAGACACAAAAGATATATTACTTTCTTTTTTACCTTTACATCATACATTTGAATGTACAGTTGGTTTTTTGTATCCAATTTATTCAGGATCAAGTATTGCATTTTGTGAGGGAATAAGGCATATTGCAGATAATATAAAAGATTATCAGATAACAGCTATGATATCAGTACCAATATTATTTGAGAATATGTATAAAAAAGTTATTAAAGCAATAGAGAAAAAAGGTCTAAAATCGAAGGTTGATAGTGGAATTAAAATAGGAAATTTTTTGCAGAAAATAGGTATAGATTTAAAGAAAAAAATATTTAAAGAAGTACATAATTCTCTTGGCGGAAAATTAAGATTATTAGTAAGTGGTGCAGCAGCTTTAGATCCAGTTGTTGAAAAAGGATTTAATGATTTAGGTATAAAAATAGTTCAAGGGTATGGTTTAACAGAAACGTCTCCTGTAATTGCTGCAGGGAATGATAAATATACTAAAATTGGTTCTGTACGGTAAAGTGTTTCCAAGTTTAAAAGTAAAAATAGTTGATAAAAACGAGCAGGGAATAGGAGAAATTGCGGTAAAAGGGCCTTCTGTGATGTTGGGATATTATCAAAATCAAGAGGCAACAGATGAAGTATTAAAAAAAGAATGGTTTTATACAGGTGATTTAGGTTATTTAGATAAAGAAGATTTCTTATTCATATCACGGTAGAAAGAAAAATGTAATAGTCCTAAAAAATGGTAAAAATATTTATCCAGAGGAACTAGAAAGTGTAATAAATAGAATAGAAGGAATAAAAGAAAGTTTTGTATTTGGAAAACCTGATGAAGATGATGACCTAAAGATATGTGCTAAAATTGTATATGATAAAGATATCTTGAAAGAAACGTATAATGCATTTGATGAAGATAAAGTAAAAGAAGAAATATGGAATAAAGTAAAAGAAATTAATAAAACAATGCCAGCATACAAATATATAAGAGAAATTATTGTAACACAAGAAGAGCTAATAAAAACAACAACACAAAAAGTTAAAAGACATGAAGAGATAAAAAAAGTTTTGTAGGAGTTGAATATGTCATATATTGAATTTAAGGATGTTGTAAAAGAATACACAATGGGAGAAGTAAAAATTACAGCATTAAATAATACTAATTTTGAAATTGAAAAAGGAGAGCTCGTGGTAATTGTTGGACCAAGTGGTGCAGGAAAGACAACAGCATTAAATATATTAGGAGGTATGGATAATTTAACATCTGGGAAAGTAATTGTTGATGGTAGAGATATAAGTAATTTAAATCAAAGACAACTTACCAAATACAGAAGAGAAGATATTGGATTTGTTTTTCAATTTTATAATCTAGTGCAAAATCTAACGGCAATAGAAAATGTTGAACTTGCAACAGAAATCTGCAAAGATTCTCTTAATCCAAAAGAAGTGTTAAAAAAAGTTGGATTAGAAAACAGAGAAAAGAATTTCCCTGCACAGTTATCTGGAGGTGAACAACAAAGAGTTGCAATTGCAAGAGCAATTGCAAAAAATCCAAAATTATTATTATGTGATGAGCCTACACGGAGCATTAGATTATAACACTGGAAGGCAGATTTTAAAATTACTTCAAGACACTGCTAGAAAAGAAAATATGACTGTAATAATAATAACACATAATACAGCTATAACACCAATGGCAGATAAAGTAATTTACTTTAAGAATGGAACTGCGTATAAAACAGAAAGAAACGAAAATCCAACACCAGTAGAGAAAATAGAATGGTAAGAGGAGTAAAATGAAGAAAAAACTATTAAAAGATAATTTAATGCAAATAAAAAAGACATTTAAAAGATTTTTGTCAATTCTTTTAATGGCTATATTAGGTGTTGGCTTTTTTTGTGGAGTAAAAGCAACTAGCCCGGACATGAAAATAACCTTAGATAGATATTTCGATGAATTAAATGTAATGGACATTCAGGTTATGTCTACACTTGGGCTGAATGAAAATGATATAGAAAAAATTAAAGAAATTGAAGAAATAGAAGATGTAATGCCAAGCTATAGTCTAGAAACTCTTGTAAAAATAGAAGATGAAGAATTAGTTATGAAAATCCATGGGATAAACTCTGATGGAAATTTGGTTAACAATGTACAATTAATTGATGGTAAATTGCCTGAAAATAATAATGAATGTCTTGTCGAAAAAAGTTTTCTAGAATTTTCATCACACAAAATTGGAGACATGATTGAAGTAGAAAATGAAAATAGTGATATAACTTTAAAGGAAACCCAATTAAAAATTGTAGGGATTGTAAATTCACCACTATACATTTCTAGAGAAAGAGGATCAACAAAATTAGGATCTGGAACAATAAATTATTTTATGTATGTTTTGAATGACAATATAGATTCTGAAGTTTATACAGAATTAAATTTAACAGTTAAAGGAGCAGATGTTTTAAATTGTTTTAATGATGAATATAAAGATAAAATAGAGATCGTAGAAAATAAAATAGAAGAAGTAGCATCATTAAGGGAACAAGAAAGATATGATGAAATTTTAAATGAGGCAAATGATGAGATTAAGGAAGCAGAAAACAAGTTGAATGAAGAGGAGCAAAAGGCAAATGACGAAATATTAAAAGCTGAAGAGGAGATAGAAAATGCAAAAAAAGAATTAGAAGCTGGACAAAATGAGATAAATACAAATAGAAATAATGCGGATAATGAATTTAAAAAATTAGAAGAACAAATAGCAACAGGTCTAAGTGAAGTAGAAGCAGGATTTGCAGAATTAGAAAAACAAAAAGTAGAAGTAGAAAGTAAAATTTCAGATATGAATGAGCAACTTGAATTATTAGAAAGTAATTTAAGTAGTGTAGATATGCAAATTGAATCATTAAAAGCAAGTTTAGAAGGTGAAACAGATGAAAATATAATTAGCTCTATAAATGCTAATATTGAAGTTTTGAATAAAACAAGATTAACTATAGAGGAAAATATATCTAAGATAGAAGCTGGAATTAGTCAAGCAAAAACGGAAATTAGTAATGCTGAACAAAAGTTGGAAACTACAAAACAGGAGCTAATAAATGGACAAACAGAATTAGAAAACCAAAAAAATAGTACATATGATCAATTGCAAAAAGCACAAGTAGAAATAGATAATGGTAGACAAGAATTACAAGAAGCTGAAGAAAAACTACAAGAAGAGAAACAAAAAGCAGAAAAAGAATTGCGGAGATGCAAGAACTGAATTAGAAGAAGCAAGAGAAGAAATAAATAATATTGAAAAACCCGAATGGTATATACTAGATAGGGAACAGAATGCGGGTTTTGTGCGGATTTGAACAAGACACAGAAAGAATAGCTAATATACGGAAAAGCTTTTCCAGCACTGTTTTTTATAATTGCTATCTTAATAAGCCTAACATCTATGACAAGAATGGTGGAGGAGCAAAGAGGACAAATAGGAACATTAAAGGCTTTGCGGATATAATAAATTCCAAATAGCTAGTAAATATATTACATATTCTGCAATAGCATCATTAATAGGTGGAATTTTAGGTATGGCAGTTGGATTCCCAATCCTTCCAAGAATAATATTTAATATGTATCAATTGATGTATTCAGTTCCAGATATATGTGCTGAATTTAATATAACATATGCAACAACAGGATTAATAGCGATAACAGTTTGTATAGTAGGTGCAACATTACTTTCTTGTATAAATGAACTCAAAGAAACACCAGCTACACTTATGAGACCAAAATCTCCAAAAGCTCGGGAAAAAAGTTTTTTTAGAAAGAATACCTTTTATATGGTCAAAGTTAAAATTCAGTAGAAAAGTAACAATAAGAAATATTTTTAGATATAAAAAAAGATTTCTTATGACTATAATAGGAATAGGTGGATGTACAGCACTAATATTAGCAGGATTTGGATTAAGAGATTCAATATCTAATATGCTTCCTTTACAGTATGAAAGTATTTATGAATATCAAACAGAAGTAACTTTAAAAGATGACTTGAATACTGAGGAAAAGGAAGAAGAATATGTAAGAATTTCTAAGCTTGATAATGTAAATCAAATACATAAATTAAATATGCAATCTGGAAAAGTTATGCATAATGGCTTAGAAGAGGATGTTCAAATTTCAACAACGTTTGATTCTGAAAACTTGAATGAATTTATAAATTTGAGAAATAGGATTACAAAAGAGGAATATAAACTTGATAATAATTCGATTATATTAACAGAGAAATTAGCAAAACTTTTAGAGGTAAAAGAAGGCGAAAATGTAATTCTTAAGAACTCTGATGATATGGAAAAAGAAGTAAAAGTATCAAAAATAACAGAAAATTATATAAGTCATTATGTTTATATGACTAAAGAATTGTATGATAGTTTGTATGAGGAAAATTTGTCTTATAATATGATCCTTATAAAAACTCAAGATGGAAAAAGTGATGAAACATTAGCTAAAAACATTTTGGAAAGTGATATGGCATCAAAAGTTGGATTAACATCTACTGTTGCTGATATGCTAGATGAGACAATGGATAATTTTGATTATGTTGTAATAGTGTTGATAGTTTCTGCAGGGCTTTTAGCATTTGTAGTATTATATAATTTGTCAAATGTAAATATAAGTGAAAGAATAAGAGAACTTGCTACAATAAAGGTACTTGGATTTTATGATAGGGAAGTACACAAATATATTTCAAGAGAAACAGTTATATTAACTGTAATAGGAATAGTTTTACGGATTGATATTAGGATATTTCTTGAATATATTTATAACAGAAACATGTGAACTTGATATAATAATGTTTAGTAGGAATATAAGTGTTTGGAGTTATATTTACAGTATTTTAATAACAACTGCATTTACGATTATTGTAAATATAGTAACATATTTTGCATTAAAGAAAATTAATATGATAGAATCACTAAAAAGTGTGGAATAATTGGAAAATGAAATGTTTTAATTGTAAAAATAAAATATATAATATATAATTAACAACAAAAAGGACAAAATTTTATGCCAAAAAAAATGTTGATAACAGAAAAACCATCAGTAGCTATGGAGTTTGCAAAAGCATTAAAAATAAATACAAACAGAAAAAACGGATATCTAGAATCAGAAGAATGGGTAATTACATGGTGTGTTGGACATTTAGTTACAATGTCTTATCCTGAAAAATATGATGAGAAATTAAAATTTTGGAGATTAGACACTTTACCATTTATCCCACAAGAGTATAAATATGAGGTTATTTCAAGTGTTGAAAAACAATTTAATATAATAAAAGAAATAATAAATAGAGATGATATAGATATAATTTATGTTGCTACAGACTCTGGACGTGAAGGGGAATATATTTATAGATTAGTAGATAAAATGATAGGTACAGATGGAAAAAATAAAAGAAGAGTTTGGATAGATTCCCAAACAGAAGAAGAAATTAATAGAGGAATAAGGGAAGCAAAAGATTTATCAGAATATGATAGTTTGTCAGACTCTGCTTTTTTGCGTGCTAAAGAAGATTATTTGATTGGAATTAATTTTTCAAGACTTTTATCTGTTATATATGGAAAAAGATTAGCAAAACAAATAAATGAAGAAAAAATTTCAATTTCAGTTGGACGAGTTATGACTTGCGTTTTAGGGATGGTTGTTGAAAGAGAAAGAGAAATAAGAAATTTTGTGAAGACTAAGTATTATAAAGTTTTAGCTGAATTTAAAGACAATCTAAAAGCTGAATGGAAAGTAGATGAAAATTCTATAATGTATAACTCAAACAAGTTATATAATGAAACTGGATTTAAAACAAAAAATGATGCTGAAAATTTTATAAAATTATTAGAGAACAAAGATGCTTTAGTTTCAGAAATAAAGAAAACTAAGCAAAAAGAAAATCCACCACTATTATTTAATTTGGCAGAGCTACAGAACGAATGTACAAAAAGATTTAAAATAAAACCAGATAAAACACTAGAAATAATACAAAATCTTTATGAAAAGAAGCTAGTTACATATCCAAGAACAGATGCAAGAGTTTTATCGACTGCAATAGCAAAAGAGATTACGAAAAATTTAAATGGAATATCCAAAGGGTTTGATGATGAAGAAATTAAAGGATATTTAAAAGTAATGATTGATGAAAAATATTCTACTAACTTGATAAAAACAAAATATGTAAATGATAGCAAAATAACAGATCATTATGCAATAATACCAACAGGTCAAGGATATGAAAATTACAAAGGTTTAGAAGAGCTACATAAACAAATATATAAGATTATTGTAAAAAGATTTTTGAGCATATTTTATCCTCCAGCAGAATTCAATAAAGTGTCTTTATGTGTAAAGATAGATAATGAAAGCTTTTATGCAAGTGGAAAAGTATGTACAAAATTGGGGTATTTACAAATTTTAAAACAAAATGCAAATGAGGAAAAAGAAGAAAATTTAGATGTATTTAAAGAATTAAAAAAAGGACAGAAAATTAAAGTAGAAAATTTTGAAATAAAAGATGCGGAAACGAGTCCACCTTCCAGATACAATTCTGGTTCAATGATATTAGCAATGGAAAATGCTGGTAAGCTGATAGAGGATGAAGCACTAAGAGAACAAATAAAAAGTGCTGGAATTGGTACGAGTGCTACAAGAGCAGAAATTATAAAAAAATTGGAGAGAATAAAATATATAGATATAAATGCAAAAACACAAATAATAACTCCAACAATAAAAGGTGAAGCAATATATGATGTAGTTCATAGTTCGATGCCAGATATGTTAAACCCAAAATTAACAGCAAGCTGGGAAAAAGGTCTAGAAATGGTCGCAAAAAAAGAAATAGAACCTGCAGAATTTATGGGCAAGTTAGAGAATTACATAAGATCTAAAATTGCCAAATTAGTAATATGAAATTCACATAAAAAACACAATATCTAATTATAATTAAAACAAATTAGTGAAAAGGAGTAAGTTTATGAATGACATTACAATTTTAGTTGTTGATGATGAATCAAGAATGAGAAAACTAATAAAGGACTTTTTGAGCAATAAGGGATATAACATATTAGAAGCGGAAAATGGAGAGGTTGCTTTACAAGTTTTTGAAGATTCAAAAGACAAAATTAATTTAATTTTATTAGATGTTATGATGCCAAAACTAGATGGGTGGTCTGTCTTAAGACAAATAAGACAAACCTCAAAAGTTCCTATAATTATGCTTACAGCAAGAGGAGAAGAACAAGACGAATTATTTGGATTTGAGCTAGGAGTAGATGAATATATTAGTAAGCCTTTTAGCCCTAAAATACTTGTAGCAAGAGTAGAGGCAATTATAAAAAGAGTTTATGCTCAGAAACAAGAAAATAAAGATTATGGTGGAATAACAATAGATGCTGAAGGAAGAACTGTTAAAGTTGATGGAAAGCCAATAGAGTTAAGTTTAAGAGAGTATGAATTATTGAAATATCTAGTTGATAATGAAAACATTGCACTTTCAAGAGATAAAATTCTAAACAATGTATGGAATTATGATTATTATGGAGATTCTAGAACTATAGATAGCCATATAAAGAAAATAAGACATAAGCTAGGAAAAAAAGGGAAATATATAAAAACTATGAGGGGCGTAGGATATAAGTTTGAAGTTAAGAATTAAACGGGGTGAAACTTTGAAAAAGTTAAAATCAATAAGAGTAAAACTATTTATAACTTTATGTGCGGTATTAATTGTTATAATTGTGTTTTTTGTTCTTTTAAATAATTTTATGTTAGAGAATTTTTATGTATATTCTAAACAAAGAACTTTAATGAATGTATATAATAAAATAAATAACTTTTATAATCAAAATTTAGATGAGAGTAGTGTTGAATTTGAGTTAGAAAAAATTGCTTTAAATAATGATTTTGATATTATTGTCAGAAACAAAAATAATCTTAGTATATATACTTCAAATACAGATTTTTTATCAAGTTTTGATAATATTAATAGTATTCTTGAAAGTGATGGAAAAGAAGTATATTCAGATGAAAAGATTAATGTTAAACAAATAACTGATTCAAAAAGAAGTTTTAATTTTATAATACTTACAGGAATTCTTGATAATGGTAATACATTATATATAAGATTACCAATTTCTCCAATACAAGAAAGTATAAAAATATTTAATAACTTTTTCTACATAGTTGGAAGTTTTGCGATAGTTGCAGCTGGTATTGCAGTACTTGTTGTTTCAAACAAGTTCACATATCCTATATTAGAACTTAATGATATTGCAAAAAGAATGGCGAAGTTAGATTTTAGCAAAAAATATAGAATTACAGATGCAGAAGATGAAATAAATGACCTAGGAAATAGTATGAATATTGTTTCTAATAAGTTGGAGAAAACAATAAAGGAACTTCAGAAAACAAATATAGAATTAGAAAAAGATATAGAAGAAAAATCTAGAATAGATGAAATGAGAAAACAATTTATTTCAGATGTTTCACATGAACTAAAAACACCTATAGCATTAATTCAAGGATATGCAGAAGGATTAGTTGAAAATGTAGTAAATGATGAAGAATCTAAGAAGTTTTATTCAGAAGTTATTCTAGATGAAGCAAATAAAATGGATAGATTAGTAAAACAATTGTTAGAATTAATGAAATTGGAATATGGTAATAGAAAATTTGACAACACAAATTTCAATGTAGTGGAATTAATTAATGAAGTTGTAAAAAACAGTAAATTAATGCATGAAGAACAAAATATAAAAATTGAGATCAATTCTAAAGATGAAATTATAGTTAATGCAGATGATTTTTATATAGAACAAGTACTAACTAATTATTTTACAAATGCAATAAAACATGTTCAAGAAGTAAATGGCAAAAAGCTTATAAGAATAACTGTTGAAGAAAGAGAAAGTAAGATAAGAATTATAGTGTTTAACACAGGAAAGAATATAGATGAAGAGAACTTAAGCAGAATATGGAATAGATTTTATAAAGTAGATGAATCGAGAAATAGAGAAGATGGTGGAACAGGAATAGGTTTATCTTTAGTAAAAGCTATAATGAATAATTACGGTAATGATTATGGAGTAGAAAATAGGGAAGATGGAGTAGAATTTTATTTTGAACTTGATAAAGAGAAAAAGGAGTAATATGAAGGAAAGTAAAACAGAACAAGAAGTAAATGCAATGTCACCACTTATTTTAGCATATATTGGGGATGCGGTATATGAGCTATATATAAGGGAATACCTAGTAAATACTACGAACTTAAAACCAAATAAATTACATAGAGAAGCTATAAAATATGTATGTGCGAAAGCCCAATCAGAGGTTTTAAAAGAATTAGAAGAAGTTTTAAGCGAAAAAGAACAAGAAATAGTAAGAAGGGCTAGAAATACAAAAAATCATCATTTGCCTAAAAATACAAAAGTGATTGAATACATCTATTCTACAGCATATGAGGCACTGATTGGTTATTTATACATGACAAGACAAGATGATAGATTAAAATATATACTAGAATATTCAAGAGAGAAACTTGTTGACATAAACACGAAAAAAATATATAATACATAGTAAAGCTGAAGGAACAGCTAAAATAGAGGAGGGGTGTTTATGAAACGGAAGCTTGCTCTAGGATTTGGCATAGTTATACTTATAACTTGCTGGCAAATTGCTTGTGCAGATCATCTTTGGATTGACACATCTAATGGAAAGGTGGAGATTGATATGTACATTAGGGAACTTAAGGACTACGACAGTTACATTCCAGATGTGGATTCTCTAGAAATCTTAGCACTGAACAATGTAGGAACAAGACACAATGTTGTTTTGGGTTCAAGGATAAGTGTTTGGGAAGAACCTGAAATAGGTTCTGCAAGACTAGGATATGTTAATCGGTTTGATGAAGTAAAAATCATTGATGAAGTTGATGATTTTTATGTTGTAACACATGGAGATGATTTAGGATTTGTTGAGGCAGCATTTGTAAAAGAAGGTGCGGAAAAAATCTTCATAACAAGGATGACTGATATTTTTCTGGAGAAGGATTTTAATCTGCTAACTGGAAGAAGAGAGATGGAATGGTTTTGGGTCTTAAGAAGTTTTGGGAATGGAACATATCTTATTGCAAATGAAAACACAATAGGTTATGTGAAAAACCCAAAATTCTATAGTGAAAGCTATATGGAATTTTTCTGGACAATGCCAACAGTTTCTCAGGTAAATATTACAACAGATACAAAAGTATTTGTTGAGCCAAGCGAAGGAGCAAACTATATAACAAGTTTGCGAGTAGGAAACAGGTGTGAAATTATTGCAAGAAGTGGCGAATTCTGGATGATTCGAGTATATAATGAAGAATTTGGCAATATGCTCGGGTACATTCCAGTAGAATCCGTTTTGTAGTAACACTAAGAAGGGCAGGAAAATTTCTGCCCTTCTATGATGAATTGATGCTTAATGTTATTTGAATGCTTGACTTTTTTGTATTGTTTATGATATAAATATAATATTAATGGCCCGTTGGTCAATCGGTTAAGACGCAGCCCTCTCAAGGCTGAATGATGGGTTCGATTCCCGTACGGGTCACCATTTTAAATTTTATATGGAAGGATTTTGATAATAATGAATGTAAAAGTTGAAAAGACAGAAAAAAATAATGAACTAAAGATAGATTTTGAAATAGAAGCAGAAAAGTTTGAAAATGCAATTCAAACAGTTTTTAATAAAAATGCAAAATATTTTAATATTCCAGGATTTAGAAAAGGAAAAGCACCATTTCATATTGTTGAAAAACAATATGGTGTTCAAATATTTTACGAGGATGCTTTTAATGAATTGGTACCAGAAATTTATGAACAAGCTTTAAAAGAAAATAACATTGAAGCTGTGAGTAAGCCTGAAATAGAGATATCTCAAATGGAGAAAGGAAAAGATTTAAAATTCTCAGCTACTGTTCAAACAAAACCAGAAGTAAAATTAGGTAAATATAAAGGTATAGAAATAAAAAAAGTAGAGTATAATGTATCTGAAAATGACATAGAACATGAATTAGAACATATGGCAGAACATAATTCAAGATTAGTTACTGTAAATGATAGACCAGTAAAAGAACAAGATGTTGTTGTAATAGATTTTGAAGGATTTGTAGATGGCAAACCTTTTGATGGTGGAAAAGCAGAAAATCATGAACTTACAATAGGAAGTAAAACATTTATCCCAGGATTTGAAGAACAAATAGTAGGAATGAAAATTGATGAGGAAAAAGATATAAATGTAAAATTTCCTGATGAATATTTTTCAAAAGATTTAGCTGGAAAAGATGCAACATTTAAAGTTAAATTACATGAAATTAAAGTTAAAGAATTACCTAAAATAGATGATGAGTTTGCAAAAGACACAAGCGAATTTGACACACTTTCAGATTTGAAAAATAATATAAAAGAAAGACTTGAAAAACAAAATAAAGAACGAGAAAAATCAGAAACAGAAAATGCTGCAGTAGATGTGCTTTGCGAAAATACAGAAATAGATATTCCATCAGGAATGATTGAAACAGAAATAGATAATGCTGTAGAAGAAGTTAGAGGAAGATTAAGCTACCAAGGAATGAAATTAGAAGATTATTTAAAAATAATAAATAAAACTATGGATGAATTTAGAAAAGAATATGAGGAGCAAGCTAAAAAGTCAGTGAAAGTAAGATTAATAATTGAAGCTATTTCAAAAGATGCTGACATAAAAGTTGATGAGAAAGAGATAGAAGACAAAATAAAAGAGATGGCAGAAAAATATGGAAGAAAAGAAGATGAACTTCTAAATAATGAAAATTTAAAGAAATATTTAGAAGAAAACTTAAAAGCTGAAAAGACAGTTGATTATGTTGTGAAAAATGCCAAATTAAAATAGGTAAATAAAGAGGAGGATTGATTTTTATATGTTACAAAATAGTTTAGTACCTTATGTTATTGAGCAAACGAATAGAGGTGAAAGATCATATGATATATTCTCAAGATTATTAAAAGATAGAATAATATTTTTAAGTGAAGATGTAAATCATGTAACTGCTAGTTTAGTCGTAGCTCAAATGTTATTTTTGGAATCAGAAGATCCTGATAAAGAAATTTCATTTTATATAAATAGCCCTGGTGGATCAATAACAGATGGAATGGCAATATACGATACTATGAACTATATAAAATGTCCTGTTGCTACAATATGTGTTGGATTAGCTGCAAGTATGGGTGCATTCTTATTGTCTGCAGGTACAAAAGGTAGAAGATGTGCAACACCAAATGCAGAAATATTAATACACCAGCCATTAATTGGTGGTGGAGGAATTTCAGGACAGACTACTGAAATCAAAATACATGCAGACCATATGGTAAAAACAAGGGAAAAACTTAATAGAATATTAAGTGAAAGAACAGGTCAGAGTTTGGAAAAAATAATTCAAGATACAGAAAGAGATAATTATATGACAGCAGAAGAAGCTCTTAAATATGGACTAATTGATGAAATAATAGACAAAAGACCATAATTAAAATTAGGAGATAAATATGCCAAGAATGGAAAATAATATTAGATGTTCTTTTTGTGGAAAAACACAAGAAGCAGTAAAAAAAATAGTTGCAGGACCAAATAATGTATATATATGTGATGAATGTATACTAACTTGCAATACAATTATTGAAAGTGGGTTTTATGAAGAAATACCTTCTGAACCTAAAAGAAAAAAAGTTCTTAGCCCAGCTGAAATAAAAAAAATATTAGATGAATATATAATAGGTCAAGATGAGGCAAAAAAAGCATTATCAGTAGCTGTGTATAACCATTATAAAAGAATAAGAAATAAAGATAAAATAAATGATGTTGAAATACAAAAAAGTAATGTTTTATTAATTGGGCCAACAGGTTGTGGAAAAACTATGCTAGCTCAAACACTTGCAAAAATATTAGATGTACCTTTTGCTATTGCAGATGCTACAACATTAACAGAGGCAGGATATGTTGGTGAAGATGTTGAAAATATTTTATTGAAATTAATTCAAGCAGCTGATAATGATATAGAAAAAGCAGAAAGAGGAATTATATATATAGATGAAATAGATAAAATATCAAGAAAATCTGAAAATCCTTCAATAACAAGGGATGTAAGTGGAGAGGGTGTGCAACAAGCTCTTTTGAAGATAGTAGAAGGAACAATTGCTTCTGTTCCACCACAAGGTGGAAGAAAACATCCACATCAAGAGTTTATACAAATAAATACAGAGAATATATTATTTATTTGTGGTGGAGCATTTGAAGGAATTGAGAAGATTATAAAAGATAGAATTGGTAAAAAATCAATGGGATTTGGTGCAAAAATTGAAAGCAAAAAAGATGAAGATAAATCAGAAATATTAAAAGAATTATTACCACAAGATTTATTAAAATTTGGATTGATACCAGAATTTGTTGGAAGATTACCAATAATATCAACATTAAAAGAATTAGATAAAGAAACTTTAATAAGAATTGTAACAGAACCTAAAAATGCTTTAATAAAACAGTATAAGCAATTATTGAAATTAGATAATGTAGAATTAGAGTTTGAAAAAGATGCTTTAGAATTGATTGTAGATAAAGCAATAGAAAGGAATACAGGGGCTAGAGGACTAAGGTCAATAATAGAAGATGTAATGCAAGATATTATGTTTGAAATTCCATCAAACCCTAAGATAGAAAAATGTATTATAACAAAGGGAACTGTTGAGAAAAAAGAACCACCAATTTTGGTAATAAATGAAAAAAAAGAAGAAAATCAAGAACAATTAAAGAAGAAAAAAACTCAAACTAAAAAACAAAATGCAGTATAATATTTTAATATAATAATGCCTCGTCTAAGATTAGTCGAGGCATTATTATATGGTTAAAATTTATTTTTCAATTTCTAGTTTATGGTAAGATTTTTTTCCTTTCTTAATTATTGCATAACCATTTTTAAAATCTTTTTCTGAAAGCATATAATTAATATCTGAAATTTTTTCATCATTCAAATTTACTCCGCCTTGTGTAATTAGTATTTTTGCTTGGCCTTTAGATGGAGCAAAGTTTGCTAGAAGTAATGCATCTATAATTGATATATTATAGTTATTTATTTTTGTTGTTGGAACATTTTCTAATGAGCCCGTGCCTGTGAATAAAGACAAAGCAGCTTGTTCAGCTTTTTTTGCTTCTTCTTCACCATGAATTAATTTAGTTATTTCAAATGCTGCTATTTTTTTTGCTTCATTTATTTTTTCATCTTCTAGGCTTGACAATTTATCTACTTCTTCCATTGGTAAAAATGTAAGTAAACATAATACTGTTCTTACATCTTCATCTGCAATATTTCTCCAATATTGATAAAATTCATATGGAGATGTTTTATTTGGATCTAACCATAATGCTCCTTTTTCTGTTTTTCCCATTTTTTTGCCTTCTTTAGTAGTAAGCAATCTAAATGTTAGACCAAAAGAATCTTCGCTTCCAATTTTTCTGATTAATTCAACTCCGCCAATTATATTAGACCATTGATCATTACCACCAATTTGAAGTTTGCAACCGTATTTATCATGCAAATATAGAAAATCATATGATTGCATAAGCATATAACCAAGCTCGAAAAATGTAAGTCCTTCTTCCATTCTTTGTTTATAGCATTCAGCAGCAAGCATTCTATTAACAGAAAACAAGCTACCTATTTTTCTCATAAAATCCACGTATTTTAGCTCTAAAAGCCAATCAGCATTATTAACAATGATTGCAGCATTTTCACCATCAAAATTTAAGAATTTAGATAGTTGGACTTTAAAGCATTGAACATTATGGTCAATTTCTTCACGAGTCATCATTCTTCTCATATCTGTTTTTCCGTGAAGGATCACCAATTGTGGCAGTTCCGCCACCTATTAAGATTATTGGTTTATGACCGTGTTTTTGCATGTGTGATGCAACCATCATAGAAACAAAATGACCAATATGAAGACTATCAGCAGTTGGATCAAATCCTATATAGAAAGGTACACTTTCTTTTGCAAATAAATCTTTAATTTCTTTTTCGTGTGTCATTTGTTCTATAAAACCTCTTTCTTCTAAAACGTCAAAAACATTTGGCATCAAAAATCATTCCCTTCTTGAAATTTTATTGTTATATATTTTAACATAAAATAACAAAAAAGCAAGATAATGATAAAAACATTTGCTCTTTTTGAAAAATATGTTAAAATATATCCTAAGGAGGAACATATGGCTGACCTAAAAAAGGATGTAAAATATGTAAAAGGTGTGGGGCCTAATAGGGCTAAGTTATTAAATAGGTTAAATATATATACATTAGAAGATTTAATAACATATTTTCCTAGAGAACATGAAGATAGAAGCAAAAGTACAAAAATATCTGAAATAGTAAGTAATCAGGAAGTTTTGATTGAGGCATATGTTACTACAAAATTAACAGAGTTTAGAGTAAGACCAAAACTTACAATTTACAGAGCAATGGCAAAAGATGAAACAGGATACTGCCAATTGATATGGTATAATCAACCATATTTGAAAGATAAAATAAAAAAAGGAGAAAAGTACAGGTTTTTTGGAAAAGCAATTAACAAACTTGGAAAAATAGAAATAGTTTCTCCTGTTTTTGATGAAATAGAAAATAGCAAAAATACGGGTAAGATTATACCAATATATCCACTTACATATGATTTATCTCAAAATGTGATTAGAAAAATAATAGAAAATGGACTAAATGATGTTGGAGAACTTGATGAAACTTTACCAGAATATTTGGTAAAAGAATATAATTTATATGATTATGATAAAGCAATAAAACAAATACATTTTCCAGATAATTTTGAAAACTTTTCGAAAGCAAGGAAAAGACTTGCATTTGAAGAGCTATTAACAATGCAAATTGCTTTATTAGGATTAAAAAACAAATATAACAATATAAAAACAGGAATTGAATTTAGTAAAGAAATAAAAATATCTGATGTAATAAACAATTTACCATTTAAACTAACAAATGCTCAATTAAGGGTATTAGAAGAAATAGATAAAGATATGGAAAGTAATAAGCCTATGAATCGTTTGTTGCAAGGGGATGTTGGATCACGGAAAAACTGTAGTTGCAATGATTGCTGCATATAAAGCTGTAAAATCTGACTATCAAGCAACAATAATGGCACCAACAGCAATTTTAGCTAAGCAGCACTTAGAAGAATTTACAAAAGTATTATCGCAATACAATATTAAGTGTGAGTTATTGATAAGTGGTATAAGCAAAAAGAAAAAAGAAGAAATTTTAGAAAGACTAAAAAGTGGCGAAATAGATATATTAATAGGAACACATGCTATTTTAGAAGAGAATGTAGTATTTAATAAGCTAGGACTCGTAATTACAGATGAACAACACAGATTTGGAGTAAGACAGAGAACAACTATAAACAACAAAGGAAAAAATCCAGATGTATTAGTAATGACAGCAACACCAATACCTAGAACATTAGCACTAATATTATATGGAGATTTGGATATATCAATAATTGATGAACTACCTCCAAATAGAAAGAAGATAGATACATTTGCTGTAAGAAAAAGTATGGAAAATAGAGTTAATAATTTTGTAAAGGAACAGCTAAATGAAGGAAGACAAGCCTATATAGTATGTCCTTTAGTTGAAGAGAATGAAGAAATAAATGCACAATCTGTAATAGAACTTGCGGAAAAATACAAAAATGAGATATTTAAAGATTACAAAGTTGAATATTTACATGGCAAGATGAGACCAAAAGAAAAAGAAGAAATAATGGATAAGTTTAAAAGAAAAGAAATTGATATATTAATTTCAACAACAGTAATAGAAGTTGGAGTAAATGTTCCAAATGCTAGTATTATGATAATAGAGAACGCTGAAAGGTTTGGACTTGCAGCATTACACCAATTAAGAGGAAGAGTAGGAAGAGGGGAATATAAATCATATTGTATATTGAAATATGAAGGAAATTCTGATACAATAAAACAAAGAATGGAAGTTATGGTAAAAACTAATGATGGGTTTGTAATATCAGAAAAAGATTTAAGCTTAAGAGGTACAGGTGAATTTTTTGGAACAAAACAACATGGACTTCCAGAATTTAAAATTGCCAATTTATTTGAAGATATGGAATTATTGAAATCAGTACAAAGTGTTGCAATAAACATAATGAGTAAGGATCCAAATTTAGAAAAAAAAGAAAATGAGAAACTAAAGACAATAATTGACAACAAATTTAAAGGTAGAATAGAAATATAATAAAAATTATAGTAAAAGAGGTATGTTATGCAAATGATTATAAAGTTTATAGGTATAATATTTAGTTTAATAGGTGTAATTATGATATATGATGCAAGAATTTTAACGATGAAATTCTTTGGATTTGGAGATCAAAATGAAGGTTCACTAGGAATGAAAATGACTGGATTTATTTTGGCAACTATTGGTGGACTAATGGTTGTATTAAACTTGTAAATACTAATTCAATATGATATAATACTAGATATGCGGGTATAGTTTAGTGGTAGAATACCATGCTTCCGACCTGGTTGCGCGAGTTCGATTCTCGCTACCCGCTCCATTTGAATACAACTTACGGACTGTAAAAAGTTCGTAAGTTTTTATTTTATATAAAACTTTAATGTTC